>SCUF01000213.1 GCA_004298325.1 Betaproteobacteria bacterium
CGCGCGCACCTGGGAGCTGGCGCGGCGCAAGTCGGTGTCGCCGCACTGCGGCCTGGGCTCGAACCTGGTGGTGCAGGTGAAGCAGAACCGCGTCCTGCGCGTGCTGCCGCTCGAAAACGACGCCGTCAACGAATGCTGGCTCTCGGACAAGGACCGCTTTTCCTACGAGGCGCTGGAGTCGGACGAGCGCCTGACGCGGCCGCTCGTGAAACAGGACGGCGAGTGGCGCGAGGTCGACTGGCAGCCGGCGCTCGAGCGGGTTGCCGCGCAATTGCGGCAGGCGGGGAGCGATCTCGGGGTGCTCGCCTCGGCGCATTCCACGCTCGAAGAGCTGTACCTGGCCGGGCGCCTCGCGCGCGGGCTTGGCGGGAGCGCCGATTTTCGCCTGCGGCACGCGGATTTCTCGGGCGACGGCAAGCGCGCCGGCATCCCCTGGCTCGGCATGCCGGTGGCCGCGATCGACCGGCTCGATCGCGTGCTCGTCGTCGGTTCGTTCCTGCGCAAGGACCATCCGCTCATCGCGCAGCGCCTGCGCCAGGCGGTCAAGCGCGGCTGCCAGGTGAGCGTGCTGCACGCGGTCGACGACGACTGGCTGATGCCGGTCGCGCACCGGCGCATCGTGGCGCCCGCCGGGATGCTCGCCGCGCTGCGCGGCCTCGAGGGCACGCCGATCGGCGAGAGCCTGCGCTCGGGGAAGAACGCCGCGGTGCTGCTCGGCAATTTCGCGCAGCAGCATCCGCAGGCCGCGCAGCTGCACGCGGCGGCGCAGGCCCTGGGCTATCCGGTCGGGTTCCTCGGCGAGGCCGCCAACTCGGTGGGCGGCTACCTTGCGGGGCTGCCCTTCGGCGGCGACGTCCACGCGGTGCTGAAGAAGAAGACCTTGCTGCTGCTGAACGCCGAGCCCGAACTCGATTGCGCCGATCCGCAGGCGGCGATGCAGGCGATCCGCGCCGCGAAGTTCGTCGTCGCCCTGGGCGCTTTCCGCCCGGCGCGCGACTACGCCGACGTGCTGCTGCCGATCGCGCCCTTCACCGAGACCGCGGGCACGTTCGTTTCCACCGAGGGCCGCGTCCAGTCCTTCAACCCGGCGGTGCGCCCGGCGGGCGATGCGCGCCCGGGCTGGAAGGTGCTGCGCGTGCTCGGCAACCTCCTCGGGGTGCCGGGCTTCGACTACGAGACCCACGCCCAGCTGCGCGAGGAAATCCTGCGCGGCAAGGACGTCGCGGCGCTGCTGTCCAACCGCATCGAGCTCGCCGCGGCCGGCGTGCCGCCGGCGCCGGCCGGATTGCAGCGCATTGCCGACGTCCCGATCTATTTCGCCGATGCGCTGGTGCGGCGCGCGCCGTCGCTGCAGCAGACGCACGATGCGCAGCCGCCGCGCGCCTGGATGAACGCGAAGCTGCTGCACAGCCTGGGCGTCGCGGCCGGGCAGCCGGTGCGCGTGCAGCAGGGATCGGGCGAGGCGCGGCTGGTTGCGGCGCTGGATGCGCGGCTGCCCGACGGCTGCGTCCGGGTGGCGGCGGCGCATGCCTCGACCGCGGATCTCGGCAGCCTGTTCGGCGAACTCGGCGTCGCGGCCGTGGCGGTCGGAAAGGCAGCCTGAGTGAACGTCACCGCCTTCCTCGACGCACTGCTGGCGCTCTCCGAGTCGAAGCTCGGCCCGGTCTGGGGACCGGCCACCTACGAGT
>SCUF01000214.1 GCA_004298325.1 Betaproteobacteria bacterium
ATTAAAAGTCCGCTGCTCTACCAGCTGAGCTAACGACCCGCAGGAAAGGGCGCGATTTTATCAGCCCTCGCGCGAGATCCGCCAGTACTGCCACTTCATCGTGGCCGCGGCACCGGCGATGATCGCGGCGAAGGTGATGATCGAGCCCAGGGCGAGCGTCGAAAAACCCGAAATGCCCTGCCCGATGGTGCAGCCGAGCGCGACGATGCCGCCGAACCCCATCAGCGCCGCACCGACGAGATGGCTGCCGGTATCTTCGGCGTCGCGGAATCCCTCCCAGGCGAAACTGCGCGTCGCGAGCGCCCAGGCGAGCGAGCCCGCGATCACGCCCGCGGCCGAGGCGATGCCGTAGGTGACGATCCTGGTCTTGTCGGTCCAGAGCATCAGGTATTCGATCGAGAAGGCAAGCGGCGCGACGAACGAGAATGCCTCCATCCGGCCGGTGTTGGTGGCGACGAACGCCTCCTGCAGCGTGTTCGGATCCTCGGCGACGTAGCCGATCTTCCCGCTCACGTACCAGCCGCCCACGACCACGAGGCCCGTGACCACCCCGCCAAGGGTGTAATCGAAATTCGAGCGGAAGTCCTTCGACGCGTAGGCAAAGGCAACCAGGCCGCCGCCGATGATCAGCGAAAGCGCGAGGATCCAGGTCTTCTTGTCACCGCCCGCGGCACGCGCAAGGAGGCTCGGCAGGTCCTGTCCGCCGGCAAGGGTCGTGGTCGCCTGCTCCAGCACCCCGACCCGGAACGCGCCGAGGATGCCGCGCAGGGTCATGTAGGCGACGATGCCGATGACGATGAACACCACCACCGACTTCAGGTTTCCGGCGCCGATGCGGATCAGGGTCTTGGAGCCGCAGCCCGAACCGAGCGTCATGCCGACGCCGAAGAGAAAGCCGCCTACGATGTACGACAGCCAGGTGAAGTTCGGCCCCGGATAGATCGACTTGGAAAGGTCGACCACGCCCGCCAGATGCAGGCCGTTGGCGCCGAGGATCGCGACGCCGATCGCGAGCAGCCACATGCGCAGGCGACCCGTGTCGCCCATGTTGACCCAGTCCGACACCGCGCCCATGGTGCAGAAGTTGGTCTTGTTGCCGACGGCGCCGAAGACGAACGCGAGCGCGAACGCACCCCAGGTGACGGCGCTGGCAAGCTGCGCGGGACTGGCTTCGTTCATGCTGCGGGCAATTTAACGCAAGGCGGCTATACCCGGGTTTGACCGGGCATATCAGGAGATCAAACGCCCTGATATCGGGTCGTGTCGGCGACGCCGGCGGCGGCGAACCCGTCGCGCCGGATGCGGCAGGCATCGCAGGCGCCGCAGGCGCGTCCTTCGGCATCGGGCTGGTAGCAGCTCACGGTGGCGGCCAGCTCGACCCCCAGCTCGCGCGCGAGCTGAATGATTTTCGCTTTCGGCAGGTCCACGAGCGGCGCGCGCACAGCGATGCGATGGCCCTCGATGGCCGCCTTGGTGGCGAGGTTCGCCATCGCCTCGAACGCGCGCAGGTATTCCGGCCGGCAGTCCGGATAGCCGGAATAATCCACGGCGTTGGCGCCGACGAAAATGTGCTGCGCGCCGAGCACTTCGGCCCAGCCCAGGGCGAGCGCGAGGAAGATGGTGTTGCGCGCCGGAACGTAGGTGACCGGGATTCCGGGCTGCACGCCGCCCGTGGGCACCGCGATCGAGCGGTCGGTGAGCGCCGAGCCGCCGAACTGCGCCAGATCCAGGGCGATCACCCGGTATTCCGCGGCGCCGAGCTGCGAGGCGATGCGCCGCGCCGCTTCCAGCTCGACGCCGTGGCGCTGGCCGTAGTTCACCGACAGGCAATGGCAACTGAGTCCCTCGCGCCGCGCCCACGCCAGCGTGGTGGCGGAGTCGAGCCCGCCGGACAGGAGGACGACCGCGCGCTTCAGCGCCGCGATCCCTGCGCCAGCCGCTGCTTGGCGCTTGCCGCGGCGGGACTCGCGGGGTAGGTCGCGAGCAGCGTCTCGAGGGTCCTCTGCGCGCCGCGCCGGTCGCCGAGCGCGTCCTGCGAGGTCGCGATGCTCAGCATCGCATCGGGTGCCTTGGCGTCCTCGGGCCAGGTGGCGAGCAGCTTCTGCTGCATCGCGATCGCCTGCTTGTGCTGGCCCTGCGCGGAATGGGCATTGCCGATCCAGTACTGTGCGTTCGGTGCCAGATTGCTCTGCGGATGCGTCACCAGGAACCCCTGGAAGGCCGAGATCGCGAGCTGATAGTTGCCGAGCTTGAACTGGTTCAGCGCCGCTTCGTAGGCCCTGGTTTCGGCCGCCTGCGCTGCCGGATCCACCGCCGGCTTGTCGTTCGCCGTGGACTGGTCGCGCGCCTGCTCGAGCTTGCGCAGGCGCGCATCGATGTCGACGTACAGGTCCTTTTGCCGGCGATCGGCGTTGTCGAGCTGGTTCTGCACCACCTCGAGCTGGCCGCGCATCCGCGCGAGCTCGCCGCGCAGCCCCTCGATCTGCCCGGCGAGATCGACCAGCGCGCCGCGATCCTCGACCTTGGCCAGGCGATCGACGATCGCCTGCTCGGTGGCCTGCACCTGGCGGCGCAGGTCCTCGATGCGGCGCCGCGCCTCGTCGTCATCGAACAGCGCTTGAGCCGCCGCGCTCCAGGCGAGCAGTGCGAACAGGGCCAGCCGGCGCAGCATCAATATTCGCCGCCGTAGAGCATGTCGCTGCGGCGGTTCTGCGCCCACGCGGCCTCGTTGCTGCCGGCGGCCTTGGGCTTCTCCTCGCCCAGGCTCACCGCCTCGACCTGCGCCTCGGTGGCGCCGAGCAGCATCAGCATCCGCTTCACGCCTTCGGAGCGCCGCTGTCCGAGCGCGATGTTGTACTCGCGGCTGCCGCGCTCGTCGGTGTTGCCCTGGATCAGCATCTTGGCGGTGCGGTTGTCGCGCAGGTAGCGCGCGTGCGCCTCGACCAGCGACTTGTATTCGTCCTTGATGTCGTACTTGTCGAAGTCGTAGTAGATCGAGCGCTTCGACAGGATCGAGGCGGGATCGGTCAGCACCGAGCGCGCCGGAGCCTTCTTGGTCGTGAGGTCGACGCCGGCCACGGGCGGGCGCTGCACCGGCTGCGTCTGCGCGCCCGGCTGCGTCGCGGAAGGCTGGCGATCCTCGACGCCCGCGGGGGGTTGCTCCTGGGTGGGCGCGCTCGAGCACGCAGCGAGTGTCACAAACGTCAAAGCAGTCCAGATGGCACGCATTGTTTCTCTCCCAGTCATTGAAGGAACGGCCCCCAGGCCGGCTCGCGCACGTCCCCGGCCGACATCGTCAGGCGCTGCTTGACGCGCCCGTCCGAGGACACCGCGGACAGGATGCCGCGGCCGCCGACCACCGTGGCGAGCAGGATCATGCGGCCGTTGGGCGCGATGCTCGGCGATTCGTCGCGGTCGCTGTCGGTGAGGATCTGCGCCTGGCGCGTCGTCAGGTCGAGCAGCGTCGCCTGGAACTTGCCGTTGTTGCGCGCGATGTAGGCGAGCTTCCTGCCGTCGCGGCTGATGCGCGGCGAAACGTTGTAGCTGCCCTCGAAGGTCACGCGCTGCGCCTCGCCCCCGCCCGCCGGCATGCGGTAGATCTGCGGGCTGCCGCCGCGATCGGAGGTGAAGTAGAGGTACTGGCCATCGGGTGAGAACACCGGTTCGGTGTCGATGCCGGCCGATTGCGCAAGGCGCCGCACCCCGCTGCCGTCGGGGTTGAGCAGGAAAAGCTGCGAGCCGCCGTCGCGCGACAGCGCCACCGCGAGCTTCGAGCCGTCGGGCGACCACGCCGGCGCCGAATTCGAGCCCTTGAAGTTCGCCGCGACGTGGCGCTTGCCGTCCAGCAGCGAGTGCACGTAGACGACCGGCTTCTTGTTCTCGAAGGAGACGTACGCCAGGCGCCGGCCATCGGGCGCCCAGGCGGGCGAGATGATCGGCTCGAACGAAGCGAGCGCGGTTTCCTCGCCCGCGCCGTCGGCGTCCGCGATCTGCAGCTCGTAGCGGTTGCCGCGCTTCACCACGTAGGCAATGCGCGTCGAGAAGACGCCCTTCTCGCCGGTGAGCTTCTCGTAGATGTAGTCGGCGATGCGGTGCGCGGTGGCGCGCGCCTGCTCCCGCGTCAGGGTGTAGGCGATGCCGCCGAGCGGCGCCTGCTTGACGACGTCGTAGAGCCGGAAGCGCGCCTCGAAGCGGCCGTCGGGCCGCTGCACCACCGAGCCGAGCACGAGCGCATCGGCCAGGCGCGAACGCCACTCGGCGAAATCCACGTTCGAGGCCTCGGTCGGCTGCGGCACCATCGGCGGCACCTCGACGCCGCGGAACAGGCCGCTGCGCTCGAGGTCGGCGCGCACGATCGCGGCGATCGGCGCGGGCAGCGACGCTTCGCCGGGAAACGGCGCGATCGCGATCGGGAGGCGCTGCCCCCCCGCGCCGGTGATCTCGATCGACAGCTGCGCGCGCGCTGCGCCGGAAAATGCGAGCACCGCCAGCAGCGCCAGGAAGAATCGCATGACCATGATTATAAAGTCAGACCCGCGACAGGACCCGGTTTCATGCGCGCGCGCGAAAAGGTCTCGAATGTCGGGCTCAAGCGTCAGTCCTGCGGACGGAACCTTAGTTCGAGGTTGCGCACGAATAGTTCCGCTCGGTCGGGCCGGGGCAGCGGCGAGGATTTCCGGATCGCGTTCTCCACCGCCCTGTCGTAGGCGCCATGGCCGCTCGATTTGCGCAGCGTCGCCGACAGGACGTCGCCGCTCGGCAGCTGGACGACATCGAAGATCGCCTCCGGATTTCCCTTCATGTCTGGAGGCATGACGATGTTGCCGCGGATCTTGGCGCGCACCTTGTCCACCCAGCCGGCGATGGCGCGGTCGCGCGCGGCGTTCGATTCGCGCGCCAGCTGGTCGCGGATCTGCCGGCGCTCGCGATCGAGCGCGAGCGCCGCCTGCTCGCGCGCGAGTACTTCCTGCATCTGTTTTTTCGCTTCGGCCTCGCGCAGCGCGGGGCGCGGCGGCTCGGGCTTCGCGACCGGCCTGGGCTTCGGCTTGGGCGGCTCGGGCCTGGGCTTCACCACCGGCACCGGCTTGGGTTTCGGTTTCGGCGGCTCCTTGATCGCGATGTCGGGCTTCTCGATCACCGGCTCGGGCTTGGGCGGCTCCGGCACGATCACGGGCTCGGGTTTCGGTGGTTCCGGCGCCTCCACGACCGGTGGCGCGGACCACAGCTCGACCACCACCGCTTCCGGCGGCCGGTTCTGCCAGCGCACGCCGAAAAACAGCACCGTCAGGAGCAGCAAGTGCACGGCGGCCGCGAGCGCCGCCGATCGCAGCAGCGCGGGCTCGCGGCGCTCGTCAAACAGCGGCAGCGTCTGCGTCGCGGCGCTCATTTCGCCGGCTTGACCAGCAGGCCGACCCGTTTCACCTGCTGCTTCTGCAGTTCGTCCATGACGCCAAGCACCGCCTCATAGCGCACGCGCTTGTCGCCCGCGATCAGCACCGGCTGATCGGGGTTCTTCGCCTGCAGCTCGCGGATCCGGGCAGCGAGCTGGGCGAGTGTCACGGTGCGCTTTTCACCGGCGGCCCCTTTGGCGTCGCGCGTGCGAAGCGTAATCGTCCGATCCTCGTGAATCGTCACTTCGACGGGCGCCGTCGGCGCGTTCGACGCCTTCGACACCGAGGGCAGGTCGATCACCCCCGGCGTGACGAGCGGCGCCGTCACCATGAAGATCACCAGCAGCACCAGCATCACGTCGACGTACGGCACGACGTTGATCTCGTGCATCGGGCCGCGCTTGGAGTGCAGGCGGGGCACGGCCGCT
>SCUF01000215.1 GCA_004298325.1 Betaproteobacteria bacterium
CTGCGCGCGCGCTCGAAGAACCGCAGGTAATTGGCATAGTAGACGACCCCGCCGCGGTCCGTGTCCTCGTAATACACCCGCACGGGAAAACTGAACGGCGTCAATGCGCAGCGCTCCGCAAAATCCGTTCGCCCCATTGTAGCAGCGGCCCTGCGGCCGCCTTGGCGCGCCCGAGGCCGCTTGCGCTAGCCGCCGCGCGCGCCCGCTGCCCGTGCGCGCTCGCGGTGGCGCCGCACCTTGAGCACGTTGCCGCAGCTCGCCATCTCGCACCAGCGCCGGCTGCGGTTGCGCGTCTCGTCGATGAACAGCCAGTAGCAGGTCGGATTGCCGCAGCGGCGCACACGCGCGAGCGCCTCCGAGGTGAGCAGCTCGAACGCCGACTGGACGATCGGCTGCAGCAGCGCATCGGGATCGGTCACCGACGGATCGAGCTCCCAGACGCCGCGGCCGTGACGCCACGCGAGGCGCGCAAAGGCGGCGCCACGCGCGTGTTCCGATTCGAGGCGCGCCAGGGCCTCGCGCGGCGGCGTCTCGCCGCGCACGCGGGCTTCGAACACCTGGCGGAGTGTCTCGCGCAGCTCGATCGCGCGCGCCAGCAGCGCGCCGGCCCGTGCGGGTGCCGCGCGTGCCGCTTCGTCGAACCGCTTCGCCTGCGCGGCGCCCAGCGCCCCGGCTGCTTCCAGCCACACGAGCAGATCGCCGCAATCGGCGAGCCATTCGACACCGTTGCGGTTGCGCGCGCCCTGGCCGGAGTTGCAGAAATCGAGGCATAGCGCACCGCCGGGGCAGCGAAAGGTCTCGCCGTAGGGCTTGGTCCGGGCGCGTTGCAGGGCATTGGCGGCAGGCATCGTCGTAACCTTCAAAACACACTTGACAAGTTACATTGTCTCACGATACGCTGTAACCGTCTATTTATATTTAACTGGTTACGCGAAAAGGGATGGAACCATGATCACCATCGGCCGGAGACCCAGAATCGCCGCGGCGCTCGCCGCGCTCGGCGCCAACGTCGCAATCGCCGCAAGCCTCGCATCGCTCGCACACCATTACGACACGCAAGCCGCCCAGGCCGCCGGGTTCGCCACGGCGCAGGCCGCCCCGGCGCAGTGCCGGCCGGCGCGCGCCGCGCGGGGCTAGCGGCTACTTCGCTTCGGGCGGCGAGAGCAGGTCCTGCGCCGCCGCGGGCGCGACCAGCCCGAAGTGCCGGTACGCCGCGAGCGTCGCCATGCGGCCGCGCGCGGTGCGCTGCAGGTAGCCCTGCTGGATGAGATAGGGCTCCAGCACGTCCTCGATGGTGTCGGTCTCCTCGCCGATGGCGTGCGCGAGGTTATCCAGCCCCACCGGCCCGCCGCCGAATTTCTCCATCACCGCCAGCAGCAGCTTGCGGTCCATCAGGTCGAAGCCGAGCGCGTCGACGTCGAGCATCCTGAGCGCGGCGTCGGCCACCGCGCGCGACACCACGCCGTCGGCCTTCACCTGCGCGTAATCGCGCACCCGGCGCAGCAGCCGGTTCGCGACCCGCGGCGTGCCGCGCGAGCGGTTCGCGA
>SCUF01000216.1 GCA_004298325.1 Betaproteobacteria bacterium
CCCGAGCTTTGTGTGCTCGGAATTACTTCGCTTGAGAACAGAATTTCTCAATCGGTTCTGGTCCGGGCGGGCTTCGAGCGTCAGGCCGGACGAACGATGCTGTTCCAGGGACTCGAGCAGCCAGTTGCCGTGTTTACCTACTCATCGCAGAGGCTAGAGCATGCATAGCGCGACCGTACCCTACTCCAGCGTGCAACCTAACCCTTTCCTCACCCAAACCCGCAACTACAGTCCACGCATAGCCCTCAATGCATTCTGGGCCACGCGCGGCTGAACCGGAACGTGAGTTGTCATGGTGCACGTGGAGCCGATGGAGCGAGATGCGGACAGTTTCGAATTCGCGCTCGCGGCAAAGAAAGAGGCGCTCGGGCCTCACATCACGAGGCGGTGGGGCTGGGACGAAGGGCTTCAGCGCAAGACGCACTCGGAACGATGGCAGGCCAAGCACTTCTTTCGCATTATTCGTGAGGGCGTTGCGATTGGCACGGTCGCGATCGACGATGCGCCGGATCATCTGAGAGTTGGGGAGTTCTATCTTCTTTCCACGTTCCAGGGCAAAGGAATTGGAAGCGAGGTCCTGACCATGATTCTGCGAGACGCCGATTCAAAGCACCTCCCGGTGCGTCTGGAGTGCCTAAAATGGAATCCCGCCCTTCGTTTCTACAAGCGTCATGGGTTCGTCGTGACACACGAAAGCGAGGCGCACTTCTTCATGGAACGGCCGAGCCGATGACTACCCACCATACGTTCGGCGCGGACGCGATTGTTACTATCGGTGTGTTTTGCCAGCGCGCCGCCCAGCTCGGTCCTTAGAAACGCGCTAATGGGATACGCGGTCCAACTCTATTTCGACCCGGACCTCGAGGCACGCTTGCTCCAAGTCAGGGCCGCACTGACAAGAACGGGGGTCACGCCTACGCTCGAACGACTCGGTGATCGCCCTCACGTCAGCTTGGCTGTGCTTGAAGAATTGCCCGTGCCACGCTGCGTAGCCATGCTCGAGCAGTTCGCCAGGACTCACATGGCTTTTCGTGCGAGCTTCGCGGCCTTCGGTGCATTTCCCACCTCTCAGGGCGTCGTCTACTTGAGCCCCACGTCCAACGACGGGTTGTTTGACGCGCATCGCAGCATGCACCGGCTACTTACGGAGCTGGGCGCCGCAATCGACAAGCATTACATTCCGGAAACTTGGATTCCGCACTCGACGATCGGCTTCGAGCTATCAACCAAGGAAGTGGCAGTCGCCCTGTCCTGGTTGCACAACAATTTCCGACCCGTTGAGGGCATGTTTGCGTCTATAGGCGTGATCGAGTTCCCGCCCGTGAAGCAACTTGCGGTTTTCAATCTGCACCCCGTTACATGATGATCGTACGGTGTACGTCCATCGAGCAGCCAGGTTGGTTGGCGTTGCGTCAAGCGCTTTGGCCGCACTGCTCTCGGGAGGCGCACTTGTCCGAAATGTTCTCGTTCCTCGCGCACCGGGAGCGATTTGCACAGTTCGTCGCATACACGGAAGCGCGCCAACCTCTGGGCTTCGTTGAGGCATCGGTACGAACTGACTGCGTCAACGGAACAGACTCCTCGCCGGTAGGTTTTCTCGAAGGCATCTACGTCCTTGCAGAGGCTCGTCGTAAAGGCATCGCTACAAATCTGCTTGCCGCGGCGCTTGACTGGGCCAAAGCTCTCGGTTGTCGCGAGTTCGCATCCGACGCACCGTTGGAAAACGCCATGAGCCATCAGTTTCACCGCGCGCTCGGGTTTCAAGAGACCGAGCGAGTAATCTTTTTTCGGAAGGTTTTATCGTGAGCATAATGAAGACCCCTGCATCGAGCGGACATGCTCCGGCAGGCCGGCGCATGTCGCTCATGTCGCATCCTTAGACTGCAGCGGCGATACGGTGGAGTTTCGAACGAACGCTTTTGATGTTTGGACCTTCCGGCGAGATTCCGATGCGATCCGCTATCTATTGCTCCACACTTCGGAGGAAAAGGCCAATCAATGGTTTGGCGGCGGGCGATTCTGGCAAGTTCCCTGCGATTTCGTCGCATCAAACGAATCACTCGTCGAGGCCAGTCGTCGCTGCCTTGCGGGGTTTGGGCTTGCGGCCAGGTCCCTATGGGCCGTTGAGCATACTTACACGATATACAACCGGCGACGCGAAGACGTTGAGCTAATCATTGTTCTTGCGGCCGAAACCCAGTACGGGGAAAACGTCGCGCTAACCTGGGAATACTCCGAGTATCGCTGGGCGACCGCGGAGGAATGCGGAACGTTGCTGGGCTTTAGAGGTTTACTTGAGGGTCTGCAATGGACGCGCCGTTACATCACTGAATCGTCCAGGCCATACCCGGAGCTCAAGCTTGCGTAGTATGAGACCATGGCAATCTGACGACCCGTTCGAAGACGGACGCAAGCATTCGATTCAGCGTTACGCGTCCCATTCAGTATTCCAACCGGACGTAATGTCCCCTCCTAAGGTTGTGACGCTTGACCTCGACGATACGCTGGTCGATCACATCTCGGCACCGTGACTCTCACAATCCATATGGGCTACCTGCCCGGCTCCATCGGTCGGATCACCGAACTCCATGCTGGCTACTATCAGCAGCTCGTCGGATTCGGTTGCCGCTTCGAGAGCAAGGTGGCGCGGGAGCTTTCGGAGTTCTGTGAGCGCTACGTCGACGAACGTGACGGTCTTTGGCTCGCCCTGGAAGACGGCCATGTCGAGGGATCCATCGTGATCGACGGTTTCCAGGCCGAAAATGAAGGTGCGCAGCTGCGCTGGTTCATCACGTCGAATGAGGCACGCGGCACAGGCGTCGGGACTGCCCTGCTCACATCGGCGATGGCGTTCTGCAGGTCACGGCGTTATGAACGCGTGTATCTATGGACGTTTGAAGGTCTCAGCGCCGCAAGGCACCTTTACGAGAAATTCGGCTTTCGCCTGGTTCACGCGCAACGGGGTGCGCGCTGGGGCGCGGAGGTCAATGAGCAACGCTTTGAACTGCAAGCCTGACGCGCGATTTCAGAGTCCGCCCGGACAATGAGCCTAGGCGCCCTGACTATCCGTCGCGCTGAGACGATCGAGCCGTGGCCGGAGATCACGGCGCTCTTGCATCGCGCCTACGCCGTGCACGCCGCGCGCGGGCTTTGGTTCTATGCCAGCTGCCAGGACGCGGATGTGACACGCGAACGCGCTGGCGAGGGGGAGTGTTACCTGGCTCTGATTGATGGCGTGATTGTTGGCACCATACAGGGCCGCGGCATTGGAATATCCCTCATGAACCTCGCCGAGGAATGCGCTCGCCGTTGGGGTGCCCGGGGGATCGCCATCGATACCTCCGGGCACGCAACCGATCTCATAGCGTTGTATCGCAGGCGCGGTTACGAGATCATCGACTCCATACGCTGGCCCGAGACCAACTACCGGAGTGTGATCATGGCGAAATCGCTCTTCGCACCATAATGATCGCGCGCCAACCGGCCAACTGGCTGCTGCACGCGACTCCCGCTCGCGGTCTTGCGCAACACTTGCCGCCACCAACGCCGACGATTCCGTTGGTGTGCTTTACATCCGCACTCTTGCTATCGCTCCAGGCACTTCCCACCAATGCCGAGACTGCATACAGCGTCAAGACGGCTGGAGCGCCGCCACAAGAGCTGATTATTGCCCTCACATTGCCTTCAAATGAAGGTCAAGTGCGAAAACTGGCGGTAAGGGGCACAGCGTGGGGCTTGGAATCGCAGGTTCACTCTCTGCGCTGTGGCAAGACGCCTCTTCGACAGGATGCGGCTGGTTCCTGGGTCGCGCCCGGGTCATGCCATATGGTGACCTGGCACGTAAGCGCCAAACGTGTTCGGGACGGGGCGGTAGATGTTTCAAAACAAGCGAGCTTGCTGTTCGAGAATCCGCGATGGTTTCTATTGTCTGAGCCAACCTCGTTGCTTCGTCTCGTAGGCGATTCGCGACAGTCGACGCTAACCGTATCGGCTGGCTCTCTCCAATCCATCGACCTTGGCGCCACTCCTGCAGGCAAGGGGCGATGGCGGGTGCCCTCCACAAACAATGCCCCTGAGTTCTATGTAATCGGCAACATCAAGCCGCGGACTCGAAGCATCGGCCCATTCCAGGTACGCTATGTTGCAGACAACCCCGGCCGCGTTGATCGCCTCGGGCTGGAAGCGATCCACGAGCGTGCCCTTCAATACCTTGTTCGTGTACTGCCGCCACCCGCAGCATTACCGATCGACGAGCGCATGCTCCTGGTGGTGTGGATCGGAACCGACGACCGGCACGGACGGGCCGGCGGCTCTGCGGGAAGCAGAAGCTTCGTGGCAAACTATGTCTTCGGCAGAGCCGAAACCGAGGCGCTGAACGCGGCACGGACATTGACGATCCTTGCGCACGAACAGTTCCATCAACTTAGCGACCTTCTAAGGGGCTCGCTGCAACCATTTCCGGTGTGGCTCGGCGAGAGCCTTGCGCAGTACTATGGCTTGAAGGCTCTGGCGCAAGCCTCATCCGGACCGGCAGCCACATCCGTCCGTGCGAACTTCATCGATCCCACGCGCCCGGTCAACTTCGGTCTTGTGGAACTCAACCGCCGGCACGCTGCCAAAGATCCCTCGGCATATCGGCTCTTCTACGAACAAGGTGCTACCTTCTGGGCAGCGCTCGACACTGCAGTGCTCGCCAGATCAGGTGGCACCCGCAGTCTGGACTCACTGATTCCTGAACTGCTGCGGTCAAACCCTACTGAAGACGGAAAGTTGCCAGCCGAGTTCATCGACAAGCTACGCCTGGAAATTGGCAGTCAAACGGACGAGCTTTTGAGCAAGTATGTCGGTGACTAAGAGACCGGCGGCGACCCTTGCGGTCTACCAGACGCTCTATGGCGTTCAGCCATTCGGGAATTTCGTCGTGCGACCGTATGAACTGTGCATTGAAGCCGCGCAACTAATCGACTCGGACTGCCATGGGTAAGGTCTACGCCGAAATCACTCCCGAACTCGCCGCCTGGGTTAAAGCGCAGCGCCTATTCTTCGTCGCGACCGCCCCGCTCGACAGGAACGGCCACGTCAATTGTTCCCCCAAGGGACTCGATACGCTGCGCATCACCGGCCCGCGGTCGCTCGCCTACCTGGACCTCACCGGCAGCGGCAGCGAAACCATCGCCCACGTTCGCGAGAACGGCCGGATCGTCCTGATGTTCTGCGCCTATGACGGGCCGCCCAAGATCGTCCGCTTCCACGGCACGGCCGAGGTTGTTTCTCCCGAGGCCTCCGATTGGCAAGTCCTCATCCGTCAATTCCCTCCCCTCCCCAGCGCGCGCGCCATCGTCTCGATCCAGGTGACACGCATCAGCGACTCGTGCGGCTACGGCGTGCCGAAATTCAATTACGTCGAGGACCGCGACGCGCTTATTCGCTGGGTGCACAAGAAAGGCGAAGAGAACCTGCCTGACTACCGCCGCAAGAACAATGCACGCAGCATCGACGGCCTTCCGGGCGCTGATTTCGATTGACTGAGCGCGCCAGCAAGTCCATGGAAGCACCTCTCGTCGCCGACGGCCTGTGCATCCGACCTTACGTTGCCGAAGACCTGTCCGAATTCGTTTCCGCGGTCCGCGAGTCCATGGCCACGGTCGGCGTCTGGATGGCGTGGTGCCGAGAGCCCTACTCCACCGACGACGCCCGAACCTGGTTCGAGCAATGCACCGCCAACCTGAACGCCGCCAGCGCCTACGACGTAGGCATCTTCTCGGCAGACAACGGCAAGTTCCTCGGCGGCATCGGCATCAACCAGCTCAACCGGCAGCAGAACTTCGCCAACATCGGCTACTGGGTGCGCCAGTCCTGCCAGCGTCAGGGCATCGCGACCCGCGCGGTCCGCGCGATGGCGGGCTACGGGTTCGGCGCCCTGAAGTTCACGCGCCTGGAAATCGTCTCCGCGGTGGACAACCGGCCCAGCCGCGGCGTCGCCGAAAAAGCGGGCGCCGTTTTCGAGTGCATCGCGCGCAACCGCGTCGTTCTCCACGGCCGGCCGCTTGCGGCGGCCGTTTACTCGCTGATTCCCGGGCAACCCGGCAACTGAGTCCAACAGGGGGGAAACCATGGCCACCGCTTCCGCACCCAACGACGCCCTCGTCATCTCCTACCTCGGCCTGAGAAAGGCGATCGGCATCATCGGCACGGCGCTCCCCTTCGTCCTCGCCTTCGGCAAGATCCTCCTCGAAAGCCCCGGCATCCAGCCCTCGATCAGCGCTTACTACTACACGCTGATGCGCGACGTCTTCGTAGGCAGCCTGTGCGCGATCGCGGTCTTCCTCATGTCCTACCGCGGCCACGAACGCCAGGACGACCTCGCCGGCGACCTCGCCTGCGCCTTCGCCCTCGGCGTGGCACTCTTTCCCACGGCGCCGGAGCTCGATCCGACAACGCAGCAGAAGATCATCAGCGCCGTGCACCACATCAGCGCCGCCGGCTTCTTCGTGACGCTCGCCTACTTCTCGCTCGTACTCTTCCGCAAGACCGACCCGCAGCTCACCCCGACACCGAGGAAGCTGCAGCGCAACGTCGTCTACACCGTCTGCGGCTACGCGATCCTCGCCTGCATCGCCCTGATTGCCCTTCTGGCGCTCGTGCCGGAAACTCCGCCTTTGAAACGGCTCGACCCGGTGTTCTGGCTCGAAGCCGCGGCCGTGGTGGCGTTCGGCGTTTCCTGGCTGACGAAGGGCGAGGCCATCCTCAAGGACACCTGAACCCGGGAACGCGAGCCATGGTCGAGTGGCAGCCGATTTCGCAGCACGAATTGCGGGCGCGCGTCAGCCAGGGGCGGGCGCGCTCATCGGCCGCACGGTGCTCTGGTACAACGACATCGAAAACGGCTTCAACCGCTCGCGCTTCACGGCCTACGGCACGATCGACGACTACTGGTGCAATCCGGATGAACTGGAAGTGGCGGTGCAGTACGTCCGGAACGCGCTGCAGCACGGCTCCGACCTGATGCGCCTCAACTGGAACCCGGCGAAGGTGGGACGGTGACGTCAACCTATCGCTTCGTTCGCCGAGATCCATGAGCATTGAAGCCGTCCTGTTCGACGCCGATGGCGTGGTGCAACGCCCGAGCGTTTGGTGGCGACAGGCGTTCGAGCGGCTCCTTGGCACGACCGAAGCCGCACGCCTTGACGCCTTCGTGCAGGATTTCGATGCCGCCGAGCGCTCGGCACTCCGCGTGTCCGCGGGTTTCGAAGACGCTCTCGCCTCGGTACTCGGGCGCTGGAACTGCTCGGAAAAACTGCACCAGGCGCTTCGGATTCTCACCACGATCGAGGTATACGACGACGTCCTCGACGCCGTCCAGGCGCTCCGCCATTCGGGCATGCCCTGTCACCTCGCGACCAATCAGCAGGCCCACCGCGCGCGGCACATGTCCGAAGTCATGGCCTACCGCGAGCTGTTCGACCGCGAGTTCTACTCCTGCCACGTCGGCGCCGCGAAGCCTGAAGTGGCCTATTTCTCGACTATCCTTGGCGAGCTGGATCTTCCCGGACGGTCGGTGCTGTTCCTGGATGACCGCGAGGAGAACGTCACGGCCGCCAACCAGGCCGGGCTGTGCGCAGCGGTCTATGACGGCAGCGAAGGCGTGACAAAGCTGCGGCGCGTCCTGCTCGACTTCGGCCTGAGATTCTGAATCGCCATCGCCAACCCGCATGTTCGGCACCCACGACCTGCTCCTGTTCATCGCTTCCGGTCTGCTGCTGAACGCAACGCCCGGTCCCGACACGCTGTACATCGTGGGCCGCAGTTCCACGCAGGGATGGCGCGCGGGCGCGACCGCCGCGCTCGGCATCGGCACCGGGACGCTGGTCCACATCCTCGCGGCCGCGCTTGGCCTGTCGGCGATCCTCGCCGCTTCGGCCACCGCCTTCACGGTGGTGAAGATTGCCGGCGCCGCCTACCTGGTGTACGTAGGCATCTCGCTCCTGCGCTTGCCGGCCACTCGCCAGGAAGCCACGGCAATTACGACGCCCGCGGCGTCCCTGCGCACGGTCTTTGTCCAGGGGTTTCTCACGAACGTCCTGAACCCGAAGGTGGCGCTTTTCTTCCTCGCCTTCCTGCCGCAGTTCGTGGCGCCAGAGGCCGCGTCCAAGCCGCTCGCGTTCCTCTTTCTCGGCCTGATCTTCGACCTGAACGGCACGCTCTGGAACCTCCTGGTCGCCTGGTCGTCGGCGCGGGTCGCGGGAGGTCTGCGGCGACGAGCCGTGGCGGCGAAATGGTTCAATCGCTGCGTCGGGAGCCTCTTCGTCTATCTCGGCGTCAGGCTCGCGTTCACCAATGATCGCTAGCCGCGGGCGCGCGAAACACCGGACGCCGCATGCCCTCCGCTGACACCCTGAAGCGTTTCATCGCGCTGGTCGAGGCGAATCAACACGTCGAAGCGATCGAGCAGTTCTACGCGCCGCACGCCAGCATGCAGGAAAACGATCTTCCGCCCCGCACCGGACGCCCGGCGCTCGTGGCGAACGAGCGGGCGGTCCTGGCGAAAGCGAGATGGGTCAAGTCGACCTGCGTGCGTCCCGCCTTCACGAACGGCGACCATGTCGTCATCCGATGGATCTTCGAATTCGAATGGCTCGACGGCCGGCGCACCCGGTTGGACGAAATCGCCTGGCAGCGCTGGGAAGGCGATCGCATCGTCGAGGAGAAGTTCTTCTACGATCCGCGCCAGCTGCAGCCGCAGGCGCCGCGCCCGGAGTTGTGACGTCGTCAGCCGTCGAGGAACACCCTCACCCACAGCAGCCCCGCGATCGTCTTCGCATCGGTGATGCGCCCGTCGCGGATCATCGCGACCGCCTCCCCGAACGGCAGCGCCAGCACTTCGAGGAACTCCCCCGCATCGAGCTTCGCCGCGCGCTGCTCGAGCCCCTTCGCCAGCCAGAGCTCGATTGCCTCGTCCGAATACGCGACGGTGGTGTGGATCACGCCGAGCCGGGTCCACTCGCGCGCCACGTAGCCCGTCTCCTCCTGCAGTTCCCGCTGCGCGGTCTCGAAATGCGGCTCCCCGGGCTCGAGCTTCCCGGCCGGGATCTCGAGGAAATCGCGCCGATGCGGATAGCGGTGCTGGCGCTCCAGGACGACGCGCCCGTCGGCGAGCAGCGCTACGATCGCGACCGCGCCCGGATGGCGCACGTATTCGCGCACCGTTTCGCTGCCGTCGGGCAGCCGCACCACGTCGCGCTGCAGGCGCAGGAAGCGCCCGCCATAGAGCTCCTCGCCGCGGACGCAATGCTCGGTGAGGTCCTTTCCCTTCACCGCCGCCACCCTAGCGGCACCACGGCGAGCGCTGGATGATCGCCTGGCATTCGCCCGACTTGCGCTGCTCCGGCGACACCGAGCGCACCGGCTCGCCGCTTTGCACCCGCTTCCAGTGATCGCTCCAGGCGCGGTACTGCTCGCCCGGCTGGCCGCGCCCCTTCGCCTCCTTGGCGCCCCACAGCCCCTGGCTGTTGAAGCTGAACACCGGGATCAGGTCGGGGCGCCTGGAGGCCGGCTGCACGCTCTGGTTGATGTTGTCGAGGATGAGCGGTTCCGCGTCCGGGCTGGGATAGTAGGCGAGCACCATGTGCGCGCCGGTGAAAGTGCCGCGCTGGTAGACCGCGTAGACGATGCGCAGCTTCTCCTCGGCGACGCCGAGCGCCTTGAGGGAAAAGTACTTGGCGATGGAGAAATCCTCGCAGTCGCCGCCGTCGTTGGCGAGGAACTCGACCGGACGCGACCAGAAATCCTCCGCGCACCACATCACCGGGTCGCAGTAGAACGGCGTCTCGTGGATGAAGTCGTTGACCAGCTTCAGCTTCTCCGGCTCGGCGAGCGCCTGGTTCTTCGCCGCGCCCTGCAGCTCGCGCCAGCCGCCCAGGCGCCGCTGGATGATGCTGCGCTCGGTGTCGGTGGTGGCGACGCTGGCGATGATTTTCTCGATCTCGGTCTCGCTCACCGTGCCCGGGTCGGACGCGAAGGCCGCGAGCGCGATCCCCAGCAGCAGGCCGCCTGCCCCTCGCAACACCGTTCGCCCGCGCGCGCGCACGCGGCAGGATTATAGGCTCTTGATGGCGGCGAAGCAGAGCCACATCAGCGGCTGCGGCACGATGCCGATCGCCAGCACCGCGAGGCCGTTGGCCGAGAGCAGCACGCGCGCATCGCGCGCGCCGCCGATCGCCGGCGCGTCCGCCGCGGCGTCGTCGAAGTACATCAGCTTGACCACGCGCAGGTAGTAGAACGCCCCGACCAGCGACAGCAGCACCGCGACCACCGCGAGCCACAGCTGCCCGGCGGCGATCGCCGCCGAGAGCACCGAGAGCTTGGCGTAGAAGCCGGCGGTGGGCGGGACGCCGGCGAGCGAGAACATCAGCAGCAGCATGATGAAGGCGTGCCAGGGACTGCGCCGGTTGAGCCCCTTCAGGTCGTCGAGCTGGTCACACTCGTAGCCCTTGCCGGAGAGGTGCACCAGCATGCCGAAGGCGCCGAGCGACATCAGCACGTAGATCACGGTGTAGAACATCGCCGCCGCGTAGGCGTCGGCGGCGTTGAGCCAGTTGCCGCTCACCACCCCCGAGAGCAGGCCGAGCAGCATGAAGCCCATGTGCGCGATGGTCGAGTACGCCAGCATGCGCTTGACGTTGGTCTGCGCGATCGCCGTGATGTTGCCGATCGCCATCGACAGCACCGACAGGATCACCAGCATCTGCTGCCAGTCGGCGGCCAGATCGAGCAGCCCGTTCACCAGCAGGCGCACCGCCATGGCGAAGGCGGCGAGCTTCGGCGCCGAGCCGATCACCAGCGTCACCGCGGTGGGCGCGCCCTGGTAGACGTCCGGGATCCACATGTGGAACGGCACCACGCCGAGCTTGAAGGCGAGCCCCGCGACCAGGAACACCAGCCCGAAGACGAGGAAGGTGCGCTCGGGACTACTCGCCTGCAGGTTGGCGACCTGCCGGGCGACCTCGGTGATGGTGAGCGTGCCGGTGGCGCCGTAGATCATCGACATGCCGTAGAGCAGCAGCCCCGAGGCGAGCGCGCCGAGCACGAAGTACTTCATCGCCGCCTCGGTCGAGACGGCGGAGTCGCGGTTCAGCGCCACCAGCGCGTACAGGCACAGCGACAGCAGCTCCAGCCCGAGGTAGAGCGTGAGGAAGCTGTTGGCGCTCATCATCACCATCATGCCGAGCAGCGCAAACAGCAGCAGCGTCAGGAACTCGCCCTTGAGCAGCCCGCGGTCGTGCAGGTAGTCGCGCGAATAGGCGAGCGCCAGCCCCACCGCGACGATGCCGCACAGCTTCAGCACGTGCGCCATCAGGTCGGCGACGTACAGGCCCTTGAAGGCGTACAGCAGCGCGCCGCCGGTGCCCACCAGCAGGAACAGCGTCGCCGCCGCGGTGGCGGCGAGCACGAGGCCGGCGACGCGCACGCTCGCCGCGCGCCGCTCGCTCTTCACCAGCAGGTCGAACAGCATCAGCGCGCAGGCGCCCGCCAGCAGCACGATCTCGGGCAATGCCGGCAGGAGATCGGGCAGCGCGTTCTTCATGCCGCGCTCACAGCTTGGGCAGCGCCACGTGGCGCAGCAGTTCGTTGACCGAGGCGTGCATCACCTCGGTGAAAGGCAGCGGGTACACCCCCATCCACAGCACCGCCGCCGCCAGCACGCCGAGCACCAGCAGCTCGCGCCCGTCGAGGTCCCTGAGCGCCGCCACGTGGTCGTTGGCCACGGCGCCGAAAATCACACGCTTGTACATCCACAGCGTGTAGGCGGCGCCGAAGACGAGCGTCGTCCCGGCGGCGAAGGCGATCCAGAAACTGGCCTGCATCGCGCCCAGGATCACCATGAACTCGCCGACGAAGCCCGAGGTCCCCGGCAGGCCGCTGTTGGCCAGCGCGAACAGCATCATCAGCGAGGCGAACTTCGGCATCGGGTTCACCACGCCGCCGTAGTCGGC
>SCUF01000217.1 GCA_004298325.1 Betaproteobacteria bacterium
GCAGAACACGCGCCAGTTCCTCGAAGGCCGGCCGGCCAACAACGTGCTGCTGACCGGGGCGCGCGGCACCGGCAAGTCCTCGATCGTGAAGGGCCTGCTCAACAAGTATGCGCGCCAGGGGCTGCGGCTGATCGAGATCGAGAAGAACGACCTGATCGATCTGCCGGAGCTGGTCGATCTCGTCGCCGGCCGCCGCGAGCGGTTCATCGTCTTCTGCGACGACTTGACCTTCGAGGCGGGCGACGCCGGCTACATCGCGCTCAAGGTGGCGCTCGACGGCTCCATCTCGACCACCTCGGAAAACCTGCTCATTTACGCCACCTCGAACCGCCGTCACCTGATGCCCGAGTACATGGCCGAGAACCTCGAGACCAAGTATGTCGGCGAGGAGATCCACCCCGGCGAGACGGTCGAGGAGAAGATCTCGCTCTCGGAGCGCTTCGGCCTGTGGGTTTCGTTCTATCCCTTCGACCAGGACGAGTATCTGCAGATCGTCGCTCACTGGCTGAAAGGTTTCGGCTGCACCGCCCGGGCGATCGAGGGATCGAGGGAGGAGTCGCTGCAGTGGTCGCTGCAGCGAGGCTCGCGCAGCGGCCGCGTTGCCTATCAGTTCGCCCGTGACTGGGCCGGCCGCCACGCCCGGCGCAAGTAGCGTCGTCGCGGTGGCTGCGGCGATCATCGAACGCGCCGACGGCGCGTTTCTGCTGGCGCAGCGCCCGGCCGGCAAGGTCTACGCCGGCTGGTGGGAATTCCCGGGCGGCAAGGTCCACGCCGGCGAGAGCGCGGCCGCGGCGCTGGCGCGCGAGCTGCACGAGGAGCTCGGCATCGAGGTGCGGCTCGCCTATCCCTGGATCACGCGTCTTCACGCCTACGAACATGCCACCGTGCGACTCCATTTCTTCCGCGTGGTGGAGTGGAACGGGGATCCGCAGCCTCGCGAAAGCCAGTCGTTCCGGTGGCAGCGGCTGGATGCACCGGTGGCGCAACCCATGCTGCCGGCGAATGCCCCGGTGCTCGCGTCGCTGGCGTTGCCGCTGGAGTACGCGATCACGGACGCGGCGGCGCTCGGCATCGAAGCGAGCCTGCAAGTCATCGAGCGCAGGCTGACAGAGGGCCTGCGGCTGATCCAGGTCCGCGACAGGGAACTGCACGCACGCGAAGCATTCGCGCGAAGCGTGGTTGCGCTCGCGCACCGTCACGGCGCGAAGGTGCTCGTCAACGGCGGCCCGGCGATCGGCGACGGTATCCACTACTCGGCGGCGCGGCTGATGGCACTGACGGCGCGACCCCGGGGCATGCTGGCGGGCGCATCCTGCCACACGCGCGCCGAGCTCGACCGCGCCCTGCAACTCGAAATGGACTTCGCAGTGCTCGGCCCGGTCAGGGCGACCGCGACGCATCCGGGCGCGGCGCCGCTCGGCTGGGACGGCTTCTCGCGCCTCGCCCGCGGCGCCGCCATTCCGGTCTACGCGATCGGCGGCCTCAATCGATCGGACCTCGATGCGGCACGGCGCGCGGGCGCGCACGGCCTGGCGATGATTCGCGGCAGCCGCGCCTGAGCGCGACTGCCTAATCCTTCTCGGATTCCTCCGCTTGCGAATCCGGCGCTGCCGCGCCCGGCACGCGGTAGGACTCGCTCGCCCAGGCGCCGAGGTCGATGAGCTTGCAGCGCTCGCTGCAGAACGGGCGCCACGGGTTCTCGGTCGAGAAGACCGCAGGCGCGCCGCAGCGCGGGCAGAGGACGGTCCTTACAGATTGCAGAAGGTCAACTCGAAGCCGACGTCCCAGTCGGCCGTCTTCGGCCGCGGGTCCTCGCCATTCTGCGCGAGGAAGCGGATATTCAGGACGTACTTGTTGGCGCTGATCTCGGGCACGCACGGCAGGCCCGACTCGAGCCGCACGCGCAACATCTGCGCCGTCTTGCCGCCGAGCATCTGCTGAAAAGTGCCGAGCGGCGCGCTCAGCGACTGCGGCTTGCCCGACTCGCGCAGCATCTTGAGGATGATCGCGGTGCCGTCGCGCAGCGGATACAGCGGGCTGGTCCAGGCCACGAGCTGGCCAATGCGCTCGTCGGCCGGCCGGTGCAGCCAGTAGTGATACGACGGCAGATCGAACTCGCAGGCGCCGCCCGGAATGCCGGTGCGCTGCTTGATCGACATGAGCCACTCGTTCTCGCGCAGGTACTGGCCGATGCGGCCGGTCATGGAAAACAGCGCCGCCGACACCTGCTCGACGTCGCGCAGCGCGCTGCTCAGCGCGTCCTCAGAGATTTCCGGATTGTTGCGGAACGAAGCCAGCACCTGCTTCTGGCGCTCGAGTTCCTGCAGCAAGTCCGACTTCAGGTCGGCGCGGCTGGCGACCTCGAGGACCTCGAACAACGTCAACAGCGCGACGTGGTGGTCGAGCGGGTCCATACGCGCGATGAAATGGCGCGAGCGCTCGAACAGGTCTTCGAGACGCAGCAGCGTCCGAATACGTTCGTTGAGCGGATACTCGTAGGTGATCACGCGCGGGCCGCAGCGGCCTGGACGGGAAATTTCGGTGCATTCTGAAGGATTTGCACGCGCTAGACAAATTGATTTCTCAGGATCGGGCCAGCGCGAGGTACTTTCGGTGCAGTTCGGCGACCTGATTGTGCAGTGCCGCAACGGGGCCCGAATTATCGATCACGTCATCTGCTGCGGCAAGGCGGACCGCTCGGGAAACCTGACTGCGCATGATCGCCTGCACCGCCTTTGCGTCGAGCCCGCTGCGACGCTGCACGCGTTCGGACTGCAGCGCCTCCGGGCAGTCGACTACGAGCACGCGCGCCACCCGCTCGCGATAGCCGGGCGACTCGACGAGCAGTGGCACCACCAGGACCACGTAGCTGCCGCTTGCCGCGGCCACACGCCGTTCTGATTCGGCGCGGATCAGCGGGTGCAGCAGGGTTTCGAGCTTCTTCTTGGCAGCCGCATCGGCAAACACCAACGCGCGCACCCTGGCGCGGTCCATCGCGCCCGAGGCGTCGACGTAATCGGCGCCAAGCTGCTGGCGGATGGCGCCGATCGCAGACCCTCCGGCACCTGTCAGTTCGTGCGCGATCGCATCGGTGTCGATCACCGTAGCGCCGAGGCGGCCAAACTCTTCCGCGGCCGCACTTTTGCCGCTGCCGATGCCGCCGGTGAGCCCGACGACGAAGACGCGCTTCACGCGAGCAGGGGCAGCCAGCGGCGCGCGATGTCACCACCCCACAGCAGGGCGATCGCACCGGCCGCGGCGAGATAGGGGCCGAAGGGGATCGGCCTGTCGCGGCCGTGCCGCGTAAACACGATGAGCGAGATACCGACCGTCGCCCCGACCACGGACGAAAGCAGAATCACCAACGGCAGCATCTGCCAGCCGAGCCAGGCGCCGATCGCGGCGAGCAGCTTGAAGTCGCCATAGCCCATGCCCTCCTTCCCGGTGACCAGCTTGAATGCCCAGTACACCAGCCACAGCGAGAGGTAACCGGCCATGGCGCCGATGACCGCCGCAACGAGGGGCGCAAACGTGGCCCCGAGATTGAACGCGAGCCCCGCCCACAGCAGGGGCAGCGTGATGTCATCCGGCAGCAGCTGCGTATCGAGGTCGATCGCGGCGAGCGCGAGCAGGCTGCAGCAAAAGATCACCGCGCCGAGCGCCGCGAACGTCAGGCCATAGCGCGAGGCGGCGTATGCGGCGATCACGCCGCCCGCAAGCTCGATCACCGGATAGCGCAGGCTGATCGCGGTGCCGCACGCCGAGCAGCGGGCGCGCAGCCAGAGCCAGGACAGGAGCGGTACGTTTTCCAGCGCGCCGATGCGGTGGCCGCAACTCGGACAGGTCGAGCGCGGTACCCAGAGGTTGTAGGGCGCTTGGTGCGTGGCGGGAACGGAGACCGTTGCGGCGGCGAGCTCGGCGCACTGCGCGCGCCAGTCGCGCTCCATCATCCGCGGCAGGCGATGGATGACGACGTTGAGGAACGAGCCGACGCACAGGCCGATCGCCAGCGCCACCCAGGGCAGCACCGCGGGCTGGCCGAGCCAGCCGAGGAAGGACATTGCGTGCCGGCCCGGAGGAGCGGTCCCGCCGCGCCGGCTAGACCACCTGGCCCATCTTGAAGATCGGCAGGTACATGGCGATCACCATGCCGCCGATCAGCGTGCCGAGCACCACCATGATCA
>SCUF01000218.1 GCA_004298325.1 Betaproteobacteria bacterium
CTCGACCTGGATGCGCGTGTTCATCTCGATGAAGAAGAATTCCTGGCGCGCAGTGTCGACGATGTACTCGAGCGTGCCCGCGCTCCGGTATCCGGCGCGCCGCGCCAGGGCGAGCGCAGATTCGAGGATCCGTTCGCGCAGCTCCGGCGCGAGTGCCGGCGACGGCCCTTCCTCGACCAGCTTCTGGTGCCGGCGCTGGATGGTGCAGTCGCGCTCGCCGAAATGCACCACGCGCTTGCCGTCGCCCAGCACCTGCACCTCGACGTGGCGAACGGGCGAGTGGTACTTCTCCAGATAGAGCGCGCCATTGCCGAAACTTGCCGTCGCCTCGGCCGTGGCCCGTTCCAGGCCTTCCTTGAGCTCGCCCTCATTGGCGACGATGCGCATGCCGCGCCCCCCGCCGCCCGCAGCCGCCTTGACCAGTACCGGATAGCCGATGCGCCGCGCGAGCGCCGACGCCTCGTCCAGCCCGCCCACCGGATCGTGCGAACCGCCGCTCACCGGCACGCCTGCCTCGACCGCGAACTTGCGCGCCGCCGATTTGTCGCCCATCAGGCGGATGATCTGCGGCTGCGGACCGATGTAGGTCAGGCCCGCGGCCTCGCAACGCTCGGCGAACTCGGCGTTCTCGGAGAGAAAGCCGTAACCCGGATGGATGGCGTCCGCGCCGGACATCCTGGCCGCACCGAGAAGCGCGGCCTGGTTCAGGTAGCTTTGCTTCGACGGACCGGCGCCCACGCACACCGCCGCATCGGCCAGGCGCACCGCGAGCGAATCGCGGTCGGGTTCCGAATAGGCCTGCACCGTGCGCAGTCCCATGTCGCGGCAGGCGCGTCCGATTCGAAGCGCGATCTCGCCGCGGTTGGCGATCAAGACGCTACGCATGCTTTTCACTTAACGTATTGATTATGTGCGCCATTCCTCGAGCCTGCGAATTCATCTATATCTTTTCTATGTTACCATTCCGGCGCTCCCTTGGACAAGCGAATGCGCTCAGGCGATGCGGACTTCCCCGCCGATCACGTTGCGATATTCATAGGCCTGCGTATGAATCAGCGTACGCCGCGATTCGACCGGACGGTCCTCGAACGTGTAGGCGATGCGCATCGATTCGAGCAATGCGCTGCCAGCCGGAATTCCGAAACGGCGCGCGGTTTCGGCGTCTGCCGCCACGCCGCGAAGACGATCGACGACGCGAATGACGTTGATGCCGTAGGCGCTCTGGTAGAAACCGTACATGGTGTTCTCGCGCGCCACGAAATTTTCCTCGGTCAACCCGGGAAGCAGCGCCCGCGCGATGCGCACTTCGTCCAGCAGGACCGGGTTACCGCCCATCAGCAGCAGGTTGACGATGCGGTATATCGGCGCGCCTTCGGCGACGGCGAGCGCCCGCGCAGTTTCGGCATCTGCGCGCGCTTCCTCGAAGCGCAGCGTCTGCACGATCGGGATCTCGCGCTCGCCATCCTTGCGAAATACCGGCCAGAACCGGTTCAGCAGCCTCTCGGAGCTGAACGGCGCGAGAAAGGTGCCGCGGCCCTGCTGGCGCACGACCACATGCTCCGCCACCAGCTCGTCCATCGCGCGCCGAACGGTGCCAATGCTCACCCCGTAGCGGGCAGCAAGCTGCTTTTCCGTAGGCAAGGGCTCGTCCGCGGCAATCCTGCCGCTGCTCAGGGCGCGCGTGACTTCCAGCTTGATCGCCTTGTAGCGCGGCAGCCTGATGCCGCGGAGCGCCCATTTCGCCTTGCGACCCGCCCGGCGCGGGGCTTTCCGGGGTCTGGCCCTGCTCATGGCCGTAACGCCGTCTCCGCGGCATCGCGGTAGCGCGTGATGCCCGGGAACCTCTGCGTCGTCGCAGGCGCTCTCGGCGTCGCCGGCCGGGCGGTTCTCGAGCAACTCGAGCCGCGCCGTGACTGCGAAATCGTCGCGCTGTCGCGCCGCAAGCCGGATCTTGCGACACGCGCGCGCTTTCTCGCGGTCGATCTCACCGATTCTGGGCAGACCCGGCGCGCGCTGGCCGACGTCGGCGGGGTCACACGGGTTTTCTTCGCCGCGTATGCGCCGCGTCCGTCGCTGGCCGGGGAAGTGGCGCCGAATGTGGACATGCTGGTCAATCTCGTCGATGCAGTCGAGGCCGCATCGCCCGGCCTGCGTCACGTGGCGATCGTGCAGGGCAGCAAGTGGTACGGCAACCATCTCGGCCCCTATCGAACCCCGGCGCGCGAGGACGACCCGCGGCACATGCCGCCGAACTTCTACTACGACCAGCAGGACTGGCTCGAGGCGCGTCAGCGCGGCAAGGCATGGAGCTGGTCGTCATGGCGACCGCACGGCTTGTGCGGCCTCTCTGTGGGTAGCTCAATGAACCAGCTGCACGCGCTGGCGGTGTACGCGACGGTCTCGCGCGAGCTCGGACTGCCGCTGCGATTCCCCGGTTCGCCGGGCGCATTCCGTGCCATCTACCAGTTCACCGATGCGCGGCTGTTGGCCCGCGCCATGATCTGGGCCGCCGACCGGCCGGAATGCGCGAACCGGGCGTTCAACATCACCAACGGCGAGTTCGAGCGCTGGGAGAATCTCTGGCCGGCCCTCGCAGCCTGCTTCGGCATGGAGCCCGGACCGGTGCAAAGCATCAGCCTG
>SCUF01000219.1 GCA_004298325.1 Betaproteobacteria bacterium
GACCGCGTACGACAGCGCCGCCTGGTCCGCCGCGAGATAGCCGGCCAGCACGTAATCCATGTTGGAGCGGTGGTTCATGACGAACACCACGGTCGCGTCCGGGTCGATGCGCTGCAGGCCTTCGACATCGACGTAACCGAGGCGCACGCGGTACAGCAGCCGGGCGACGTTGCGACCGAGCCAGTAGCCGATGCGGAAATAGAGGTAGGCGTTGAACGCCGGCACGATCTCGCGCGCGTAGCGTTCGACTTGGCGCAATGCCACGGTCTGCGGCACGCCGTGCGCCCTGGCGTGCTGCTCGACGGCCTGCATGACCTTGGGATCGCCCAGCAGGCGGTGGATCAGGATCTGGCGCCGCGTGCGCTGGAACGGCCGGATGTTGATGCGCAGTTTCTTGCCGACCTCGTCGATCACCTGGTCGGCCGGGTGCGTCACCAGCCAGCGTAGCAGCGGCAGCGCGAGGTGCTCGTAGAGCGCCCACAGCGCGAGCGCCGCGAGGACCACCAGCAGCCAGGCGGGCAGGGCGATGGCTTCGGTCATCGCCGCCCGGGCGTCTACAGAGCGGCGATGACGGCCGCGGTGACGTCCCGGGTGCGTGCGCCGCCGCCGAGATCCGGCGTGAAAACCTTCTTCGCGGTCACGGTCTCGATCGCGCGCATCAGCCGCGCGCCGGCCTTGGCCTCGCCCAGATGCTCGAGCATCATCTGCGCGGTCCAGAAGGTCGCGATGGGATTGGCGACGCCTTTGCCGGTGATGTCGAACGCCGAGCCGTGAATCGGCTCGAACATCGACGGGAATTTCCTCTCCGGATTGAGGTTCGCCGTCGGCGCGATGCCAAGCGAGCCCGACAGCGCTGCCGCGAGATCCGACAGGATATCGGCATGCAGGTTCGAGGCGACGATGGTGTCGAGCGAGGCCGGCTTCAACACCATGCGCGTGGTGACTGCATCCACCAGCACGCGATCGGTCTTCACCTCCGGATACTGCGCCGCCACCTCGAAGAAAATTTCGTCCCACAGCACCATGCCGTGGCGCTGGGCGTTGGATTTCGTCACCAGCGTGAGCTGCTTGCGCGGGCGCTTCTTCGCCAGTTCGAACGCAAAACGGTGCACGCGCTCCACGCCCACACGCGTGAACACCGAGGTCTCGGTGGCGATCTCCTCCGGCAGGCCGCGATGCACGCGCCCGCCCGAGCCCGAGTACTCGCCCTCGGTGTTCTCGCGCACGATCACCCAGTCGATGTCCTTGCCGGCGGCGCCGAGCGGGCTCGCGATGCCCGGCAGCACTCGCGCGGGCCGCACGTTGGCGTACTGATCGAACCCCTGGCAGATCGGCAGCCGCAGACCCCAGAGGGAGATGTGGTCGGGAACTTCGGGCGCGCCCACCGCGCCGAAAAAGATGGCGTCGAACGTTTTCAGTCTATCGAGCCCGCCCTCGGGGATGTAGCCGCCCGTTTCCAGATAGCGCTTCGAGCTCCAATCGAAAGGCTCGAACTGCAGCGCGAAGCCTTCCTTCGCGGCGAGCGCCTGCAGCACCTCGATCCCGGCGGGGATGACCTCGTTGCCGATGCCATCGCCCGGAATCGAGGCGATGCGGTAGGCCTTCACGCCGCTTTCCTGGACTGGCTGCGCACGCACTCGGCGAGCGCCGCGCCGAGTTCCTGCGTCGAGGCCTTGCCTTTCATGTCGGGCGTATGCGGTCCCTCCAGGATCACGCGCTCGATCGCGCGCACGATGTCCGCCGCGGCGGCGGCCTGCCCGAGGTGCTCGAGCATCATCGCGCCCGACCAGACCGCGGCGATCGGATTGGCGATGTTGCGGCCGGCGATGTCCGGAGCGGAGCCGTGCACCGGCTCGAAGATCGGGGGCGCGCCGCCCTCGGGATTGATGTTGCCCGAGGCGGCGACGCCGATCGTGCCCGCCGTGGCGGGGCCGAGGTCGGACAGGATGTCGCCGAACAGGTTCGAGGCCACCATGACGTCGAAACGGTCCGGGTTGAGCACCATCTGGATCGTCAGGCCGTCGACGTGATACTGGTCGGTGCGCACGTCCGGGTAGTCGCGCCCGATCGCGGCGAAGCGCTCGTCCCAGTAGGGCATGGTGATCGAGATGCCGTTCGACTTGGTGCAGGAGGTGAGATGGCGCTTGCGCGTGCGCGCCAGCCCGAAGGCGTAGCGCATGATGCGGTCCACGCCCTTGCGGCTGAACACCGACTGCTGCGTCACGACCTCGCGTTCGGTGCCCTCGAACAGGCGCCCGCCGTTGCTGCCGTACTCGCCCTCGGTGTTCTCGCGCACCACGATGTAGTCGATGTCGCCGGGCTTGCGGCCCGCAAGCGGGCAGGGCAGGCCCTCGAACAGCCGCACCGGGCGCAGGTTGACGTAGAGGTCGAACCAGCGCCGGAAGTTGATCAGCAATCCCCACACGGCGATGTGATCGGGCACCAGCGCCGGATTGCCCACGGCGCCGAAGTACACGGCGTCGAAGCGGCGCAGGATGTCCGGCGCGTCCTGCGGGCACATCCGGCCGTGCGCCTGGTACCAGTCGCAGCTCCAGGGGAACTCCTGCCAGTGCAGCCGCAGGCCGTGGCGCGCCGCCGCGGCCTCGAGCACCCGCACGCCTTCGGGAATCACTTCGCGACCGATGCCGTCGCCCGGAATCACGGCAATTCTGTATTCGTTCATGGCGCGGCAAGTATAGCTAGAATCCCCGGGTGATTCTGGCTGCCCTCGAAACCTCGGCCGACTGGTGCTCGGTGGCGATCTCGATCGACGGCGAGATCGCCGCGCTCGAGGAACGCGCCGGCCAGCGCCAGGCGGAACTCGCGCTGCCCATGCTCGGGCAGCTGCTCGCGCAGGCGGGCATTGCCGCCGGCCGTCTCGACGCCGTCGCCTTCGGCGCGGGCCCGGGATCGTTCACCGGATTGCGCATCGCCTGCGGCCTGGCGCAGGGGATCGCGTTCGCGCTCGAGCTGCCGGTGATCGGCGTTTCCACGCTGGAGGCGCTGGCCGAGGAATCCGGCGCGGCGCGCGTCGTCGCCTGCATCGATGCGCGCATGCGCGAGGTGTACTACGCCTGCCTC
>SCUF01000004.1 GCA_004298325.1 Betaproteobacteria bacterium
CGCCGTCGTCGGCATGGCGAAGCAGCTCGCCGCCGAATGGGGCGAGCACGGCATCACGGTCAACGCCATCTGCCCCGGGTTCTTCCCGTCGAAGATGACGCGCGCCACGCTCGACACCACCGGCGAACTGGTGCGCAGGGTCACGCCGACGCGCCGCCTTGGCGGACCGGAGGACCTCAAGGGCCTCGCCGTGCTGCTCGCCTCGGAGGCCTCGCGCCACATCACCGGCCAGGCGATCGCAGTGGACGGCGGAGCGATGCTGATCTGATGTCGAAGGCGCTCGAGTACGCGCGCCAGTACCACCGGCGCATTCCGTTCACCGAGCACCTCGGCATCGAGGTCACGCGGCTGGAGGACGGCGTCGCGCAGCTCGCGCTCGATTTGCGCCCCGAGCTGTGCAACAGCTTCGGCACTGCGCACGGCGGCGTGCTGATGACGCTGCTCGACGTGGCGCTGTGCCAGGCGGCGCACACGCAACATCCGGATTCGGCCGGCATCATGACAATCGACATGGCGACTTCGTTCATTGCCGCGGGGGAACGCCGGCTCACGGCGCAGGGCCGGGTGCTCAAGCCGGGCCGGACGACCATCTTCGCGGAAGCCGAAGTGCGCAATGCCGACGGCGCGCTGGTCGCCAAGGCGATCGGCACGGTGCGCGCGCGGCCGGCGGCGAAGGCCTAGCGGGTCGCGCTGCGCTTCAAGCGTTCGCGAACAGCCGGCGCCCGCTCCAGAGCCACGCCAGTCCAGCCAGAATTGCGAGCCACAGCAGGCCGAAGGCGTAAGAATAGGCCTGCGGATCGTAGCCCGCGGCGCTTTGCGGCCAGCGGCCGATCACGAGCCCCACGCCCCACTGGCCGAGAAAGGCTCCGCTGAACGTGAAAATGTTGAGCGTGGCGTTGACGCGCCCCGCCATGTCGCGCGGATAGCGGCGCGTGAGGATGGAATAGGCGAGCGAGCCGACCGTGCCGCAGCCGACGAACAGCATCCAGAGCAGCGGTGCCGCAACGGTCACGCCCAGCGCGAGGGGCGCAAGGCAGGCGGCGGCGCAGCCGATGCCGCCCGCGAATAACGGGAATGCGGAGCGCCCATGACGGGCGAGCGCGTCGGCGGCACGCCCATAGCCCAGGAAGCCTGCGATCAGCGCGAGGTTGGCGAAGAGCAGCATCTGCCCCACCTCGGCGCGCGAATACCCCGCCACGTCGCGCAGCCAGGTCGCCATCCACAGCGTGAGCAGCGAGCCGACTGCCGCCTGCAGGCCGAAGAGCGCGAGCCCCACGCGCCAGAATGCGGCATCGACAAGGATGCGCCCGACCCCTGCGAGACTTTCCGCGAGCGATTCCCCGCGCCGGGTCTGCGCGCGCTCCGGGACCACCACCGCGAGCAGCGCCACGACCGCGAAATTGAAGCCGACCAGGATGAGGAAGATGTCGCGCCAGCCCAGCAGCCGCAGCAGCAGCTCGAGCGGCACCGAGGCGCTGATCGCACCGAGCCCGCCGGTCGCGAACGCGATGCCGTTCAGCATCGCGATGCGTTCGGGTGGATGCCACAGCACCCAGGCCTGGAACGACGCCATGAGGCAGCCGGACACGCCGACGCCGATCAGCGCGCGTCCCGTGACCAGCTCCGCGTATGACTGTCCCGTAGCGAACAGCAGCGCGCCGCACGCCGCCACCAGCAGCAGCGACGCGTTCACGCGCCGCGGACCGAAGCGGTCGAGCAGCACGCCGAGCGGTATCTGGAACGCGCCGAAGGCGAGGAAGTAGACGCTGGTGAGAAACCCCAGCTCGGCAGCCGAGAGCGCGAACTCCTCGGCGAGCAGCGGCCCGAGCAGCGCGTTGATCGCGCGGTAGTTGTAGGAAAGAAAATACCCGGCCAGGAACGGCAGGGTGACGCGAAGGAGTATCAAGCCTTGGGCGTTTCGAGGCCGCCGGTGTAGAAGCGGTTCCAGGTCGGGCTGATGATGAGCTCGTTGACGCAGGTGCGCGCCGGCAGCGACGCCACGAACAGGATCGCCGCGCCGAGGTCCTCGGGCTGCGCCATGCGCGCGCGTTCCTCCGCCGAAGGCGGCACCGGGCGCTTCTCCAGGATCGGCGTCGCCACTTCCCCCGGCAGGATCGAGGTGGCGCGGACGCCGTTGCGGCACTCCTCCATGTTGATCGATTCGGTGACCGCGATCACGGCGCGCTTGGTGGCGTTGTACGCCGGACCGGTCAGCTGGCTCGCGTAGCGGCCGGCCCAGGAGGAGACGTTGATGATGAGGCCGTCGCGGCGCGCGCGCATGCCGGGAATCACCGCGTGGCAGCAGTAGAACAGGCCCGAAAGGTTCGCCGCCACGACCTCGTCCCAGCCCTCCAGCGTCATGGTCGCCAGGTTGCGCTTGCCGCCGCCGATGTTGGTTCCGGCGCTGTTGACCAGGATGTCGATCCGTCCGTGCCGCCGCTCGATGGCGGCGGCGGTTGCCGCGACGGCCTGCTTGTCGCAAACATCGAGCAGGATCGCCTCGGCGCTGCCGCGACGCTGGATCTCGGCGAGCGCCTGCTCGTTGGTGCGCGCGGTGCGGCCCGAGATCACGACGTGCGCTCCGGCCCTGGCGAGCTCCAGCGCTCCGGCAAGACCGATACCGCTGCCGCCACCCGTGATCCAGGCGACCTTTCCCGCGAGATCAGTGCCTGGCATATTGCTTTGAGCCGAACAGGTTCTCCCGCTGCTCCGGCGTCATCTGGGCACGCCGCCGATCGGCAAGCACCTGCAGCGCACGCTGCACCGCGGGCCGTGCCGCAATGCCGTCGCGCCAGCGTTTCACCGCGGGATAGTCGTCGATGTCCACGCTCTGGCGCTCGGGAAACCGCAGCCACGGCATCACCGCCATGTCGGCGATGCTGTATTCGCCGCAGGCGAGGAAAGTGGACTCCTTCAGGCGCCGCTCGAGCACGCCGTAGAGCCGGTTCGCCTCGTTGCCGTAGCGGTTCATCGCGTAGGGAATCTTCTCCGGTGCGTAGCCGAGGAAGTGGTGCGCCTGCCCGAGCATCGGCCCGATGTGCCCCATCTGGAACATCACCCACTGCATCACCTGCCAGCGCTCGCGCAGGTCTGCGGGCAGGAAGCGGCCGGTCTTCGAAGCGAGATAGAACAGCATCGCGCCCGATTCGGCGAGCGCAAACGGCTTGCCCCCGGGTCCGTCGCTGTCGATCATCGCCGGCATCTTGTTGTTGGGCGAGATCCTGAGGAATTCGGGCTTGAACTGGTCGCCGGCCCCGATGTCCACCGGATGCACGCGGTAGGGCAATGCCGTCTCCTCGAGCAGGATGTGGACCTTGTGGCCATTCGGCGTCGGCCAGGTGTAGAGCTCAATCATCGTCGTAGATCACCGCGGTGCCTGCGAGTTTGTCGTGAAATCCCTGTTTGCGGCGGTCGATGGCGATCCAGATGAAGCCCAGGCCGAACGGCAGCGCCGAAACGATATAGGCGAAATAGCGCCCCACCAGCTGGCCGGTGCTGGGTGCCGCACCGGTGGTCGCGTTCACGATGCGCGCCGAAATCGCCATCTTGCCCGGGGTCGCGCCCCGGTACTTCCAGAACAGGATCACCGCCACCGCCGGCATCACCACCTGGATCGCGAAGTCCCAGAATCCGGCGACGCCGAACTCCTGCGCGCGCTGCAGGTACTCCGTGCCGTAGACCGCGAACAGCAGCGGCACGATCACGATCAGCAGGATCAGCGTGTCGATGGCGAAGGCCACGACGCGCTTCCAGAATCCGACGTACTCGAGGCGGCGCGGGGCTGCCGCTTCAGCCGAGCTTGACGAGCTGCTTGCCAAAATTCTCCCCCTTGAGCAGGCCGATGAAACCGCGCGGCGCGTTCTCGATGCCTTCGATCACCGACTCGCGCGTTTTCAGCTTTCCCGCGATCACCAGATCGAGCAGCGCGCGGTTCGCCTCCGCATAGCGCGCCTGCCAATCGAAAACGATCATGCCCTGCAGCTTGATGCGGTTGACGAGGATCGAGCCGGAGTTCTTCAGGCCGTAGGGCGCGGCTTGATCGAAGGTCGAAATCCGGCCGCAGATCACGATGCGCGAGAACGGGTTCATGACGCGCAGCAGCGTGTCGAGCGTTTCGCCGCCGACGTTGTCGAAGTACACGTCGACGCCCTTCGGGCAGGCCTCCCGCAGGTCGCGGTACAGATTGCCCGCCTTGTAGTCGATGCAGGCGTCGAAGCCGAGGTCCTTCGCCACGTAATCGCACTTGGCGCTGCCGCCGGCGATGCCTACGGCGCGACAGCCCCAGAGCTTCGCCAGCTGCCCTACGACGCTGCCCACTGCGCCGGAAGCGGCCGAGACGGCCACCGTCTCTCCCGACTTGGGCGCGCCGATGTCCTTCAGCCCGAACCAGGCGGTGCGACCCGGCATGCCGAGGCAGCCCAGGTAGTACGACAGCGGAACGCGCGTCGCGTCCACCTTGGTCAACAGCTCGCCGCTCATGCAGCCGTAGAGCTGCCAGCCGGACGGCGCGGTCACCGTGTCGCCGGGTGCGAAGTCGGGGTGCTTCGAGTGCAGCACCTCGCCGGCGGTTTCGCCGGTCATCACGTCGCCGATTTCGACGCCCTTGGCATAGCTCTTTTGCTGGCTGATGCGGCCGCGCATGTACGGGTCGAGCGAAAGCCACAGGTTCTTCACCAGCACTTCGCCCGCCTCTGGCACCGGCACCGGTGACTCGACCAGCCTGAAGTTGTCCTCGCGCACCGCCGCCGCGGGAAAACTCGCCAGCGTCCAGGCCTTGTTCGGCGCCATCTCAGGCCGCGATTCGATCGAGCGCCGCAAAGCGCGCCAGATGATGCTCGGCGTCGCCGAACTGCTGCGCGATCATGGTCAGGCGCCGGAAGGCATGCGACACCTTCAGCTCCTCGGCCATGCCCATGCCGCCGTGCAGCTGCACCGACTCCTGGCTGATGTGGCGGCAGTTGTCGGAGATCTTGATCTTGGCGGCCGAGACGGCGAGCTGCCGCTCGCGCGCGTCGGCGGCGTGATCGACCTTGGAACAGGCGACGCAAGCCATGGACTTCGCCTGCTCGTACGCCACGTACATGTCCACCATGCGGTGCTGCAGCGCCTGGAAAGTGCCGATCGGTACGCCGAACTGCCTGCGCGTCTTGAGGTATTCGAGCGTCGTATCGCAAGCGAACTTCATCGCCCCCACGGCTTCGGCGCACGCCAGCGCGGTGGCGAAATCGGTCGCTTCCTCGATCAGCGCAAGCGCCTCCCCCTCGCGTCCCAGTAGCGCGTCGGCACCGACCCGGACCGCGTGCAGCGTGACATCGCCGGCGCGCATCGCGTCGAGCGTGCGATAGGTCCTCAGGCGCGCCGCGCTGCGCTCGACCAGAAACAGGCTGACGCCTTTCGCGCTGCGCGCCGAGACCACGAGCCGCTCGGCGAGCGGTGCCCCGAGCACCACCACCTTCTCGCCGCTCAGCTCCCAGCCGCCGGCCGCGGCTTTCGCCTCGGTCTTCACCTGCGCCAGGTTGTAGCGCGCGCCGCGTTCGCCGTGCGCCAGCGCGAGTCGCAGCCGGCCTTCGACGACCTGGGGCAGAAGCGCTTTCTTCTGCGCTGCGTTCCCCGCGCGCGCGACGAGCCGCGCGGCCAGCACCGTCGCGAGGTACGGTTCGACCAGGAGCGCCTCGCCAAAGGCTTCCATCACGCCCATCAGGTCCACGGCACCGCCGCCGAAACCGCCGAATTCCGCCGGCAGCGGCAGGCCCATGACGCCCATCTCCGCCAGCGTCGCCCAGGCTTCGGCGCTCCAGCCCGCGTCGGAGGCGACGATCCTGCGGCGCGTCTCGAAGTCGTAGTCCTTGGCGAGAAAACGCCGCACCGAATCGG
>SCUF01000024.1 GCA_004298325.1 Betaproteobacteria bacterium
CTCGACCCAGCGCGCGCCTTCGGGCGTCTGTTCCTTCTTCCAGAACGGCGCGCGCGTCTTGAGGTAATCCATGATGAACTCGCAGGCCGCGAAGGCATCGCCGCGGTGCGCGCTCGCCACCGCCACCAGCACGATGCGGTCCATGGGTTTCAGTTCCCCGACGCGATGGATCACGGTGCAGTCGATGACCTGCCAGCGGCCGCGCGCTTCCTCGACGATCGCGCCGATCGCTTTCTCGGTCATGCCGGGATAGTGCTCGAGCGTCATGCCGCCGACCGCCGCGCCGTCGTTGACGTCGCGCACCAACCCTATGAACGCCGCCAGCCCGCCGACCGCCGCATTGCCGCGCGCGAGCGCCTCGATTTCCGCGCCGCTGTCGAAATCCCCGCGCTGCACGGCGATCTTCATCGTCAGCCCCCCGTGACCGGAGGAAAAAAGGCGACCTCGTCGTCCGGGGCCAGTTTCGTTTCGGCCGACGCCATGTTCTGATTCACCGCCGTGCGCAGCAGCTTGCCGTCGGCCAGCGCCGCCTGCCAGGCGGGCCCCCGCTGCCGCAGATGAGCGCGCAGCGCAGCCACCGAATGGACGCCTGCCGGCAGTTCGAGCTCCTCGCCCGCGGTACCGAGCTGCTCGCGCAGGCCGGCGAAAAAGAGCAGCCTGATCTTCACCCGTAGAGCTCCGAAAACGGCAGGAAGCGCACCGTGTCACCTTTGCGGATCGCGTGGTTGGGCGGATTGTCCGCCAGTCCGTCGGCCCAGGCGGTCGATGTGAGCACCGCCGAGTCCTGCGTCGGATAGAGGTCGAGCCCGCCCGCCGGGTTCCGCCGCACGCGCAGGAACTCGCGCCGCGCGTCGGGTTGCGGCCAGTCGAAATCCGAGCGCAGGCCGAGCGCGCGCGGCGCGACCTCGGCGACGCCCTGCGTGCGCAGCAGGAACGGCCGCACGAAGACGAGAAAGGTGATGAAGCTGGAAACCGGATTTCCCGGCAGGCCGATGAAGGCTGCGGCACCGACCTTGCCGAAAGCGAGCGGCCGCCCCGGTTTCATGGCGATCTTCCACATCAGCAGCGCGCCCTCGGCCTCGACCGCGGGACGCACGTGGTCTTCTTCCCCCACCGAGACACCGCCCGAGGTGACGATGACGTCGTTCTCGGCGGCCGCGCGCCGCAGCACCTCGCGCGTCGCATCCAGCCGGTCGGGCACGATGCCGTAATCGCGCACCTCGCAACCATACACCTGCGCAAGACCGCGCAGCGTGAAGCGGTTCGAGTTGTAGATGCGTCCCGGGGCGAGCGGCTCGCCGGGCATCACCAGTTCGTCGCCGGTGAAAAACAGCGCCAGCCGCACGCGGCGGCGCACCGGCAGCGTCTGGATGCCGACCGAGGCGGCGAGTCCCGTATCCTGCGGCCGCAGGCGGATGCCGGCGTCCAGGATCCGGCTGCCCGCGCGGATATCGCTGCCCGTGAGCCGGACCCATTCGCCAGGCTGCGGTAATTTCTTCACCACGACGTGATCGCCGTCCGTCGCGCAGTATTCCTGCATCACCACCGCATCGGCCCCGCGCGGCACCGGCGCGCCGGTGAAGATGCGCGCCGCCGTGCCGGGTTCGAGGGGCAGCCCTACGCTGCCCGCCGCGATGCGCTGCGCCACCCTGAGCCGCGCCCCCGGCGCCGGGACATCGGCACGGCGCAGCGCGTAGCCGTCCATGGCGCTGTTGTCCATCGGCGGCACGTCCAGCGCGGAAACCTGCGCCTGCGCCAGCACGCGGCCGGTCGCTTCGAGCGCAGGGACCTGCTCGATGTCCGGCACTGCGCTTGCGCCCGCGAGCAGGCGCTCGAGCGCCTCGTCTACGGACAGCATTCCCGTATTCACGTGCCCAGCCCCAGGTGCGAGATCACGAAGGCAGCGACGGCATCCGGGTCATTGAGATCGAGCACCGGCAGGCGCGTTTCTACATTCGAGTCGGTGGCGACGGCGACGATGTCGCGGTCCTTCGGGTGCAGCATGGCTTCGCCGGTGGCGGCGCGCCAGACCTCGATCTTGGGAATCGCTGCGAACTTGAAGCCTTCGACGATCAGCAGGTCGCAGGGCGAGAGACGCGCGGCCTGCTCCTCGAAGGTCGGCTCGCGCTCGCCGCGCAGCTCGTGCATCAGCACCCAGCGCCGCGACGAGGTCACCAGCACTTCGGCCGCCCCCGCCTGGCGGTGGCGGTAGGAGTCCTTGCCCGGCTGGTCGACGTCGAAGGTGTGGTGCGCGTGCTTGACGAGCGAGACGCGCAGCCCGCGCTTGGCGAAGCGCGGCATGAGCCGCTCGATGAGCGTCGTTTTGCCGCTACCGGACCAGCCCGCGAAGCCGATGGTTTTCATGCGCGCTATGGCGATGACCGAGCGCGGATTCTAAACAAGAACCATCTTGCCGCCGGCGAGCGCGAGCACGACCCCGAGAACGCGGCGAATCAGTGGATTGGCGAAGCGCCGGCTGCCGTATTCAGCCCCGAGCCAGCCCCCGATCACGACCGCCATCCCGAGAACCCAGAAGTGCTGCGGTAGTGCTGCGGTGCCGCTGGCGAGGCCCGCGGCGAGCCCGGCGACCGAGTTCACCAGGATGAAGGGCGCCGCAACCGCGGAGGTTTCCTTGGTGCCTGCCCAGCCGAAAATGAGGAGCAACGGGCTGAGGAAGATGCCGCCGCCCACGCCGGTGAGGCCGGCGAGCAATCCCATGGCGGCCCCGATCCCCATGGCCCAGTGTATCGGCGGCTCGCGTAGCGCGCGCATCTCATCGCCGCCGCGGCCGCTGCGCCACAGCTGCCATGCGGCATAGAGGAGCACTGCGCCCACGAGCGCCTTGTAGGCCTGCCCCGGCAGCGTGATCGCGCCGCCGAGAAACGCGAGCGGAATCGACACCGCCGCAAAGGGCCAGAAGAGCCGCCAGCGGAAATGCCCGGCGCGCTGAAACTTGAAAGTCGCAATCGCCGACACCAGGATGTTGAGCGTCAGCGCGACGGGACGCATTTCCGCAGGCGCGATCCCTGCGAGCGCCATCACGCCAAGATAGGCGGAGGCGCCGCCGTGACCGACCGACGCGTAGCCAAAGGCCGCCAGCAGCATGCCCGCGCCCAGAAGCAGCACCGCAATCTCGCCCAACGCATCCATGCCCGTTATATATCATGAAACATATCGGTGATCGGGCATTGAGGGCGGCCGGCGGTCCCCGGCAATGCCTAGCGTCGCTTGTCGCGACCGGTTCGCGGGCGCAGCAAGGATTCGAAGCGCCGCAATTGCGCAGCGATGGCGGCGCTCGCCGCCCGTTCCATGGCCCGGTAGCGGACGACCAGTCGCCGGCCGAACGGCGTGACCGTCGCGCCGCCGCCGCGCACGCCCCCTACCGCCGTCGTAACGACCGGCCGCGTGAACGCATGGTTGAGCGACTCGACGAGTTGCCAGGCCCGCCGGTAGGACATGCCCATGGCACGCGCCGCCGCCGAGATCGAGCCGGTCTGCTCGATCCGCGCAATGAGCTCGACCTTTCCCGGTCCCAGCGTGGGGCGCGATCCGCCCATCACGCGCAGCGTCAGCCCGCGATAGCTTTGCGTCTTACTTCGCCGCATTCGGGAAGAATAACTGCTCGCCGCCGATCCTGTACTCCGCGATCGCCTTTTGTCCCTGCGCGGAGACGACCCAGTCGATGAAAGCCTGCCCCGTCTCCTTTTTCACCGTAGGGTGCTTCGCCGGATTGACCAGGATGATGCCGTACTGGTTGAACAGCCGCCTGTCGCCCTCGAGCACGATCGAGAGGTCGGCGCGGTTCTTGAACGAAAGCCAGGTGCCGCGATCGGCGAGAATGTAAGCGTTCATGCCCGCGGCACTGTTGAGCGCGGGCCCCATGCCCTGCCCCGTATCGCGGTACCACCGCCCCTTGTGCTTCGCGATGTCGATCCCGGCCGCCTTCCAGATCTCCAACTCGGCGAAATGCGTGCCGCTCTTGTCGCCGCGCGAGACGAACGGCGCCTGCGCCGCCTTCACCTTGCGGAACGCCTCCAGCACGTCCTTGCCGCCCGCGACCCTGGCCGGATCGGCCTTCGGTCCAATCAGCACGAAGTCGTTGTACATGACCTCGAACCGTTTCACGCCGAAGCCTTCGGTGACGAACTTCTCTTCCAGCGGCCGCGCGTGCACGAACACGACGTCGGCATCGCCGCGCTTGCCCATGTCGAGCGCCTGCCCGGTGCCGAGGGCAACGACGCGCACCTGGATGCCGGTCCTCTTCTCGAACAGCGGCAGCAGGTGCTTGAACAGGCCGCTCTGCTCCGTGGAGGTGGTCGAGGCCACTGTGATGAACTTCTGTTGCGCCAACGCGGGCAGCATCACCGCGGCCGCGATCAGCCCGGTCAACCAGCGTTTCACTTCCATGGAAGTTCTCCCTTGACGAATGAAGCCGCCTCCGGCGAGGCGGGTTGCGAAAAAAACTGCTCGACCGGCGCGCGCTCCGCGAGCCGCCCCTGATGGATGAAGAGAACCTCATCGCCGAGCCGCCGCACCTGGCCGAGGTTGTGCGTCGCCATGATGATCTTGGTGCCCGCGGCGTCGAACGCCTGGATGACGCGCTCGATTTCGCGCGTCGCGCTCGGGTCGAGGCTCGCGGTCGGCTCGTCGAGAAAGAGCACCTCCGGATGCAGCGCCCAGGCGCGCGCCAGCGCGAGGCGCTGCTGCTCGCCGCCGGAAAGCACGCGCGCCGGCCGGTGCGCCAGATGCAGCAGGCCTACGCTCTCCAGCGCCTCGACCGCGAGCCGCTCGCGCTCGGCGCGCGCAACGCGCGCCACCTTGAGCGCGTAGACGATGTTGGCGAGCGCGCTCCGGCGCAGGAGCACCGGCCGCTGGAACACCATCGCCTGCAGCCGGCGCCGGCGCTCCGGGTCCGGATCGCTCCAGGCGATCTCACCGGAAGTCGGCGCGAGCAGGCCGTGCATCAGGCGCATCAGCACGCTCTTGCCGGCGCCGTTGGCGCCGAGCATCAGGGTGGTCGGCCCGGCCGCGATCTGCAGCGAAACGCGGTCGATGAGGGTGCGCCCGCCCGCCGCATAGCGCAGATCGCGCAGCGCGAGCGGCAGGATGCGGCCGTTCGCCGCCATCAGCCGTAGCGCCGCTGCGCGGCATCCTTCACGAGGTGGGCGATCGCGTTCAGTGCGATCACCAGCACGATCAGGACGATGCCCAGCGACAGCGCGAGCGGCAGATCCCCTTTGGACGTTTCGAGCGCAATGGTCGTCGTCATGACGCGCGTCACGCCGTCGATGTTGCCGCCGACGATCATCACGGCACCGACTTCCGCCGAGGCCCGGCCGAGTCCCGCCAGCACCGCGGTGAGCAGCGAAAAGCGGATGTCCCACACCAGCGTCAACGCCGCACCGATGCCACGCGCACCGAGCGAGCGCAATTGCTCCTCGTATTCGATCCAGGCATCCTCGACCGCCTGGCGGCACAGCGCGGCGATGATCGGCAGGATGAGGATCGCCTGCGCAATCACCATCGCGGGCGGCGTGAACAGCAGCCCGCTCGCGCCGAGCGGGCCGGCGCGCGAAAGCATCAGGTAGACGAAAAGGCCCACCACCACCGGCGGCAATCCCATCAGGGCGTTGAGCAGGATGACGAGGGCGCGGCGCCCCGGAAAACGGCCGATCGCGATGGCGGCGCCGAGCGGCAGCCCGAGCAGCGTCGCGGCGAGCACCGCGGCCAGGCTCACCTGGAGGCTGAGCGCGACGATGCCCAGCAGCGCGCGATCGGCCGCGACGATCAGGCCGAGGGCGCCGTGCAGCGCCTGCGCGATCGCGTCCACTGCCGGGCGCTAGCCGCGCCGCAAGCGGCGCGCCGCCGCCGCGCTATATGTTCTGCCATTCATATGAGTTCCCGGAGATGAATATAATTCAACCAGCACATGGGTCTGAATAGGCACGTCGATGCATAAAGGACGGGCAATCCAGCCGGAAGCCACCTGGCTCGCGGGCGAGGGCCTGACGCGGGAGCGTGGCCGCATGCTGACGCGGCTGCTCAACGCCCTCGCCGGCGCCGCTTCGCTCAGCGATGCGGCGCGCAAGCTCGGCGTGTCGTACCGCTACGCCTGGGGATTGCTGGGTGACGGCGCCGCCGCGCTGGGCGGACCGCTGGTCGACATGGGACGCGGTCGCGGCGCGAAGCTCACGCCGCTCGGCCGCAAGGTGCTGCAGGCCGATGCGCGGCTGCGTTCCGCGCTGGCGGCGCCGTTCGAGCGCCTGCGCGGGGAGCTCGCGGCGCTGCTGGCCGAGGCCCTGCCGGGGCGGCGCCCGCACCTGGCCGCGTGCGCGAGCCACGATCTCGCGCTGGGTGAACTGGCGCGGCTGTGCGCGCCACGGCTGGACCTCGACATCGCGGTGCGCGGTGCCGATGAAAGCCTCGCGGCACTGGCGCAGGGGCAATGCGACCTCGCCGGTTTCCACGTCGCCGATGCGCTGCCGCGTGCGGCGGCGGCGGCCGCGGCGCTCGGCCGCTGGCTCGACCCGCGCAAGCACCAGCTGGTGAATTTCGTGACGCGCGAACAGGGACTCATCGTGCGTCACGGCGCGCGCATTCGCGGCGTGCACGATCTGGCCCGGCCGGGCGTGCGCTTCGTGGACCGCGCGCCGCCCGGCGATGCGCGTGACCCGGCGGGCGCCGACCTTCAGGTCGCTGCGGCCGTGGCCGAGGGGCGCGCCGACGCCGGCTTCGGCTTGCGCGCCGCGGCAGCGCGCTTTCGCCTGGATTTCGTGCCACTCGCGACCGAGCGCTATTTCCTGGCCGCGGCGCGCGCCACCCTGCGCGGCGCGCCCTTCCAGGATCTGCAGCAGGTGCTGCGTGGGAGCGACTTCCGTGCAGCCGTGGCGCGCCTGCCCGGCTACGACGCCTCGCAGGCAGGCCGTCGGGAGTCCCTGGCCGCTGCCCTGTCCTGGCTCGAGGGGCTGCGCCGCGGCGCCTAGTGCAGTCCGTGCCTTCGCTGTGGTACGATTTTGCCGCGTCGGGAATGCAGACTCCCGGCCTCCCAAGACGCCGCTGCGTCCAAGCTCTGCAGGACTCTGAGGAGAGAGCCATGGACGCATCCATCACCACCGCCGCATTGCGGCAAGCCATCGTTTCGGACCAGCCGCCGCTCGTCGTCGACGTGCGCCGCGAAGAGCGCTTTCGCGATGCCGCCGACCTCGTGCGCGGCGCGCTGCGCCGCGACCCGCTGCGCGTCGCCGACTGGGGGCGCACGCTGCCGGCCGCGGCGGAAATCGTCGTCTACTGCGTGCACGGCCACGAAGTCAGCCAGGGGGCCGCGGCCGCCCTGCAGGCCGCCGGGCTCGACGCGCGCTACCTCGAGGGCGGCATCGAGCGCTGGCGCGCCGAAGGCGGCGCGCTCGCCGCGAAGCCCACAGGCGCGGCCACGCGCTGGGTGACACGCGAGCGGCCGAAGATCGACCGCATTGCCTGCCCATGGCTGATCCGGCGCTTCATCGATCCGGCGGCCGAGTTTCTCTACGTGCCGACTGCGGAGGTGCGCCGCGCGGCCACCGAGCGCGACGCCGTGCCGTACGACATTCCGGATGTCGAGTTTTCGCACGAGGGCGACTTGTGCAGTTTCGATGCGTTCCTCACCGCATACCGGCTGCACGACCCGGCGCTTGACGCGCTCGCGCTGATCGTGCGAGGCGCGGACACCAGTCGCCTCGAGCTCGCGCCGCAGGCCGCCGGCCTCGCCGCGATCTCGCTCGGCCTCTCGCGCCTGTACGCCGACGACCACGAGATGCTGGCCCACGGCCTGGTGATGTACGACGCGCTTTACCGCTGGTGCAAGGAAGGCAAGCAGGAAGTGCACACGTGGAATCCAGACCTGTACCGGTGAGCTTCGGGGAGGCGTTCCGCTTCTGGCTGAAGCTGGGGTTCATCAGCTTCGGCGGTCCCACGGGGCAGATCGCGATCATGCACCAGGAACTCGTCGAGCGCCGGCGCTGGATCTCCGAGAACCGTTTCCTGCATGCGCTCAATTACTGCATGGTCTTGCCGGGACCGGAGGCGACGCAGCTCGCCACCTACATCGGCTGGATGCTGCATCGGACCTGGGGCGGCATCGTCGCCGGGACGCTCTTCGTGCTGCCCTCGGTGTTCATCCTCATCGCGCTGTCGTGGATCTACCTCGCCTACGGCAGCGTGCCGCTGGTGGCCGGGATCTTCTACGGCATCAAGCCGGCGGTGGTGGCGATCGTGCTCGCGGCGGCGTGGCGCATCGGCTCGCGCGCACTGAAGCACCCGGCGCTGTGGGCGATCGCCGCGGCCGCTTTCGTCGCGATCTTCGCGCTGCGCGTGCCCTTCCCCGCCATCGTGATCGCCGCCGGCTGCATCGGCTACCTGGGCGGGCGCTTTGCGCCCGGGGTGTTTGCCGAGAGTGGCGGCCACGGCACGGCCAGGGCAGGCTACGGCCCGGCGCTGATCGACGATGGCATGCCGCCGCCCGAGCACGCGCGCTTTACCTGGCCCCGGCTCTGGATGCACGTCGGCGCCGGGTTCGCTCTCTGGGCGCTGGCGCTCGGCGGGCTGATGGCGGCGCTCGGCTGGCCGGCCACGCTCACCCAGATGGGCTGGTTCTTCACCAAGGCGGCGCTGCTCACTTTCGGCGGCGCCTACGCCGTGCTGCCGTACGTCTACCAGGGTGCAGTCGAGCACTACCAGTGGCTCACCGGGCTGCAGATGATCGACGGGCTGGCGCTTGGCGAGACGACGCCCGGGCCGCTGATCATGGTGGTCGCCTTCGTCGGCTTCGTGGGCGCCTGGACGCACGCGCTGTTTGGCGCCGACGCGCTGTTCTGGGCCGGTGCCGCCGGAGCGCTGGTGGCCGCTTTTTTCACCTTCCTGCCGTCGTTCATCTTCATCTTCGCCGGCGCGCCGTTCATCGAGACCACCCACGGCAATCTGCGCTTCAGCGCCCCGCTCACCGGGATCACCGCGGCCGTGGTCGGCGTGGTGGTGAACCTGGCGCTGTTCTTCGCCTATCACGTGCTGTGGCCGCAGGGTTTCGACGGGCGCTTCGAGTGGCTTTCCGCGCTCATCGGCAGCGCGGCATTCGTCGCACTGTTTCGCTACCAGGCGGGAATCGTTCCGGTGGTCGGCGCTTGCGCGCTCGCCGGCCTCGCCATGACGCTCGCGCGCTGACCCGCAAGAAAGGAAACCTCCGATGTCCGCCTATGTCATCGCCGAAGTGAGCGTGACGGATCCGAAGCCCTACGAGGAGTACCGCAGGCTCGTCCCCGCAACGCTGGAGAAATACGGCGGCCGCTTCCTGGTGCGCGGCGGTGCCGTGGAAACCAGGGAAGGCGGCTGGGCGCCCGCTCGCCTCGTGGTGCTCGAATTTGCCTCGATGGCGCAGGCGCGCGCCTGGTACGACTCGCCGGAGTATCAGCAGGCGCTCGCCATCCGGCTGCAGACCGCGAATTCGAAACTGATTTTCATGGAGGGCGTGTAGCTGAGTCCCGCATCGGCATCCGCTGCCCGCGACGTCTGCATCGCCCGCGCGATCAGGGATTTCGGCGACGGCTACATCGCGATCCTGCTGCCGGTCTACCTGCGGGCTCTGGGGCTGTCCTTGTTCGACGTCGGCGTCGTCGCGACGCTGGCGCTGCTGGGTTCGGCGCTCTTCACCCTCGCGATCGGGTTCCTCGGCGCCCGCCACGACCAGCGCACGCTGCTGCTCGCTGCGTCTGCCCTCATGGCGGTCACGGGGGTGGCGTATGCGGCGGCAAGCGACTATGCCATTCTGCTGCTCGTCGCATTTGTCGGCACCATCAACCCTTCCGGCGGCAGCACCAGCGTTTTCGTGCCGCTGGAGCACGCCGTGCTTTCGGGCGCGGTGTCGGCGAGCGAACGGACGCGGGCGTTCGCGAGATACAGTCTGATCGGCGCCCTGGCCGCCGCGCTGGGCGCGCTGGCCGCGGTCACCCCCGACTGGGTCGTGACTGCCGGCGTCACCCGGCTGGACGCCATCAGGATCATGTTCGCGGCGTACGCCGTGCTCGGAATGCTGGGTGGACTTGCCTACCGGCGCATCCCGTCACCGCCGCGCCGGCCGCAGACACGGCGCCGCGCTTCGCTCGGACCCTCCCGCAGCATCGTTTACCGCCTGGCGGCCCTGTTCAGCATCGATTCCTTTGCCGGCGGCTTCGTCGTCCAGTCGCTGCTGGCGCTCTGGCTGTTCGAGAAATTCGAGCTGTCGCTCGCCGCGGCAAGCCTGTTCTTCTTCTGGACCGGCCTGCTGTCGGCGTTTTCGTTTCCGGTCGCCGCGTGGATCGGCACCCGGATCGGGCTCGTGAACACGATGGTATTCACTCACATCCCGTCCAGCCTGTGCCTGATCGGCGCCGCATTCGCACCGTCGCTCGAGTGGGCTCTCGGGCTGCTGCTGGTGCGTGCGGCATTGTCGCAGATGGACGTTCCGACCCGCTCGTCCTATGTGATGGCCGTGGTCACGGAGGTCGAGCGGCCGGCGGCCGCAAGCGTCACCGCAGTGCCGCGCAGCCTCGCTTCCGCGGCCAGTCCGGCACTGGCAGGCGCGCTGTTCGCCGCTGGATACATGACCTGGCCGCTGCTGCTGTGCGGCGGCCTGAAGATCGTCTACGACGTGATGCTGCTCTCCGCCTTTCGCAACATCCGGCCGCCCGAGGAGCGCTGAAGCGCCTAGCCGCGCCGGATTACCGCGCAGGCCATGCGCGCGCCGGCGTTGCCGACCGGCTGGGACCGATAGTCGTCCGGCTGCGCGTGAACGATCAGGCCGCGACCTACGATGCTCGCCGCGCCCGGCGTCACGGAAATCACGTCCAGCTCGAAGCGCGCCTCGGCGCGCCCGTTGGCATCGGCGCGCAGGTTCGGCATGTCACCGGCATGCCGCTCCAGGGTGCCGTAATGCCCGTGCGGCCTGGCGTGCGGATTGAAATGGCCTTTGGCGCTCATGCCGTCGCCGGAGCTGCAATCGCCCGCCTCGTGCACGTGGAAGCCGTGTTCCTGGCCCGGCTTGAGTCCGGTCACAACGGCGTGAACCAGCACCTTGTTCCCCGCCTGAACGAAAGTCACCGTGCCGGAGGTCTGGTTACCCTTGGTTGGCTGGAGACTCGCCGCCGCGCGCGGCGCGTCGGACGGAACGCTCTGACAGGCGGCGAGTCCTGCTGCAACCGCAGCGGTCAGGACGCTTCGCATCGCCTGGCCCGGGTCTATTTCTTGCCCGACTTCGCAGCGGGCGAAGCCATCGGCTCGGCGATCCCCTTGTTTCTCTTGTAGTTTGCGACGGCCTTGTCTTGTGCCTTGCCGAGCAGTTCAGCGCCCTTCGCCTTTGCGGCCGCTGCCTTTTGTGCCTCGGCAGCCTTCTCGGCGTCACCTTTCGCCGGCGGCGCCGGCAGCTTGGCATGTGAAGCGGCGATGGCGCCCATCAGCAATCCGGCCGCGAGTGCGGCGGCAATTCCGGTTTTTTTCATGGTTTCTCCCGCTCCCTTCAATGCTGGATCTGCGGCGCAGCGCCCGCCTTGGCCGCGATCTTTCCCGACTTGACGTCGTTGTACCAGAGCTCGTGGTGCTCCTTGGCCCAGGTCTCGTCGGTGACGCCATCGCGCATGTTGCGATACGCCCCCTCGACGCCGATCGTGCCGACATAGATGTGGCCCAGCGCGAACAGGCACATGATGACCGCCGCGATCGAATGGATCACGTTGACCTGCTGCATCGTGGTGCGCACCTGATCAAAATTCGGGAACAGCATGATGACGCCGGTCACGCTGAGCGTGATGCATAGCGCAACCACCCCGATCCAGAAATAGGCCTTTTCGCCAGCATTGAAACGCCCCGACGGCACGTGCTTGCCGGACCAGAACATGGCGAAGGCGCCCTGGAACCACGCCAGATCGCCCTTCTCCGGCAGGTTGTCCTTCACGTACACCACGATCATCGCCAGCAGCCCGACGATGAACAGCGGCGCGATGAAGTTATGCGCGTACTTCGCCAGCGTCGTCAGCCAGGAAAACAGCGTGTAGCCGAGGATCGGCAGCAGCACGTGCTTGCCGAACAGGATGTTGAGCCCGGTCAGCACCAGCACGCAGAAACTGATGGCCACGGTCCAGTGCGCCCAGCGCTCCACGGTGTTAAACCGCTCGACCACACGCCCGGTCGGCTTGTCGTGCAGCTTAAGCGGACCCTTGGCGAAATAGAACGCCGCGATCGCCAGCACCACCAGCACGATCAGCCAGCCGCCGTAGAACGTGATCGGCCCGTTGCGGAAGTTGCGCCAGGCCTCGCCCGCCGTCGACGTCGTGCCCTGGCCCGCGAAGCGCGCCTGCGGCTGGATCAGGACCCCGGTTTCCCGGCCCGGAATGCTGGTGTAGTTCGGAGCGCCGGAGTGCACGTCGCGCCACACCGGCGCGTTGTTGCCGGGCTGCTCGACGCGGCGCTGCTGTTGTTCCTGGGCCGATGTTCCCATGGCCGGTGCCGGCTGCGCCTGCGCCGCCGCTACGACGGGCAGCAGGGCCGCCAGCACGATCGCCAGCCTGCCGGCGACGCGCAAGTGTATGGACATGCGATCCTCCCCTGTCGGGCCGTGGGCTACTGGTAAATGCGCCGGTCTTCGTGCTGCGCGAGCTGGCGCTTCTTGATCTGCTCCTCCCAGCTCACGCGGTCATCCTTCTTCCACTTCGGCCCCGCGGCCAGCGGTTCGCTGTTCCAGGGATCGGCATCCGGCTTGCCCTGATACTTGCCCTGCTTGGCGGGCGCCGCGCTCTGCTCGACTTCCATGCAGCCCGCGAGCAGCGCAAAGCTGAGCGCCGCAAGCGTGACGACAACGCGTTTCATGACTTGGCTCCCTTGGCAGGTGGTTGCGCGCCCGGCTTGCCGGGTCCATAGGCCGTGCCCCAGCCCCAGACTTCGGAGCCCTTGCCGCGACGCAGGACGCGCTCGCGGTAGATGTCCGCGACGACATCGCCGTCGCCGCCGAGCAGGGCCTTGGTGGAGCACATCTCGGCGCAGGCCGGAAGCTTGCCTTCGGCGAGCCGGTTGCGGCCGTACTTCTTGAACTCGGCCTCGGAACGGTCGGTCTCGGGTCCGCCCGCGCAGAAAGTGCACTTGTCCATCTTGCCGCGCAGGCCGAAGGCCCCCGCCTGCGGGAACTGCGGCGCGCCGAACGGGCAGGCATAGAAGCAGTAGCCGCAGCCGATGCACAGGTCCTTGTCGTGCAGCACCACGCCGTCGCCGGTGCGGTAGAAGCAGTCCACCGGGCATACCGCCATGCACGGCGCGTCCGAGCAGTGCATG
>SCUF01000220.1 GCA_004298325.1 Betaproteobacteria bacterium
CCCCGCGCTGTAATGGCGGTGCTTCTCGCCCGACCCCGAGATGATCGCGTTGACGGGTCCCGTGAGGCAGGTCGAGACGGTCCCGACCAAAGCCGTGACCATCGACCCCACGCCGCAGGCGATCGTCACCGCATTGATCGGCGGCGCGTGCCCGGCCGCGCGCAGCACCGCGGTGCCCTGCCCGTTCTGCACCACCAGCACCGTGATCGCGAGCGGCACCACGAGTTCGACCATCGCCTGCCACGACCACGCCGGCGCGTAGAGATTCGGCTGCGCCATGCCGAGCGCCGCGCCTGCGCTCAATTCGAAGCGGCCGAGCGCGGCGATCATCAGAGCGCCAACGGCTAGCGCCGCGATCAACGGCGGCACGCGCCTCCCGAGCGCGGGCAGCGCGCTCAGCGCCACAAACGCCGCAATCATCGGCGCCGAGATCCAGAAGTCGTCGCGCACCGCGTACACCAGGTCGAGGCCGAAGCGCAGGAAGACGCCCGCCACCATGCCCATCACCACCGGCATCGGCACCGCTTCCATGGCACGCCGCACCCAGCCCGAGACGCCGAGCACCGCCATCAGGAGGCCCGTGGCGAGGAACGCGCCGATGACCTGCGGAAAACTCAGATGGCCGAGCGCCGGGCCGACCAGCACCGTGCCCGGAATGGTCCAGAAGAAGACGAGCGGTTGGCGGTAGAACCAGCAGAAGGCGATGCTGATCAGGCCGTTGAGGAAGAACGAGCCGAATATCCACGACGACAGGTCCGCGGCCGAGAGTCCGCCGCGCGTGCCCACCGCGAGGATGATCGCCACCGGTCCGGAGGCGGCGAAGATGAACGCGACCAGCGCGCTGACGAAATAGGTGCCGCCGAAATCGGCGAGCGCCTCGCGCAGCGTCGCGGGCGGCGCGCCGGGTTTCTCCAGCCCGATCAGTGCAGGCGCTCGAATATCGCGGCGATGCCCTGGCCGCCGCCGATGCACATGGTGACGAGGCCGTAGCGCTTTTGCGTGCGCTCCAGCTCGTACAGCGCCTTCACCGTCAGGATGCAGCCGGTGGCGCCGATCGGATGGCCGAGCGCCACCGCGCCGCCGTTGGGATTCACCCTTGCCGGATCGAGTCCGAGGTCCTGGGTCACCGCCATCGCCTGCACGGCGAACGCCTCGTTCGATTCGATCACGTCCATGTCGGCGGGCCCGAGGCCCGTCTTCTCGAACACGCGCCGCACCGCCGGGATCGGCCCGAGTCCCATCACCTGCGGCTCGACGCCGGCGTGCGCGTAAGCCACCAGCCGCGCCAGCGGCCTGAGTCCCGCCTTCTGCGCCGCGCCGGCTTCCATCATCACGACGGCCGCCGCCGCGTCGTTGATCCCGGAAGCGTTGCCCGCGGTGACCGTGCCGTCCTTCCTGAACGCCGCCCGCAGCTTCGCCATGTCTTCGAGCTTGACGTCCTTGCGCACGTGTTCGTCGCGCGTGAACTGCTCGACGCCCTTGCGCGTCTTCAGCTCGATGGCGACGATCTGGCTCTCGAACCGGCCCTGCGCGAGGGCATTCGCCGCGCGGCGGTGCGATTCGACCGAGAACGCGTCCTGCTGCTCGCGGGTGAAGCCGTATTTCGCCGCAATATTTTCCGCGGTCACGCCCATGTGGCCGTGGCCGAAGGGATCGTGCAGCGCGCCGGTCATCGCATCCACGATCGCCGCGTCGCCCATGCGCTGGCCCCAGCGACCGCTGGGCAGGAAATAGGCCGCGCGGCTCATGCTCTCGGCACCGCCGCCCACCACGCAGTCGGTATCGCCGAGCAGGATGTGCTGCGCCGCCGACACGATCGCCTGCAGCCCCGAGCCGCACAGCCGGTTCACCGTCAGGCAGGGCGTACCGACCGGCAGCCCGGCATCGACCGCCGCCACGCGCGACAGGTACATGTCCCGCGCCTCGCCGTGGATCACGCTGCCCATCACGACGTGACCGACCGCGGCCGGGTCGATCTTCGCCCGCGCCACGGCTTCCTTGATGGCAATCGAGCCCAGGCGCGTCGCCGCGAATTCCTTGAGCGAACCGCCGTAATCGCCGATCGCGGTGCGGGCGCCGCCCACCACCACCACTTGCCGCTCGCTCATCTCGTCTCCCGCGTCAGCCCTGCTTCGGCGGCTCGTTCTTCGACGGCTCGGTCCTGCCCTGCGGCGCCTGGAATCCGGGAAAATTGAAGCCCGAAAACAGGTTGCGCGCCTGGCTCTGCATCTGCTCCTGGAACTGCGCGAACACCTTCTGGCTCTGTTCCATGTAGGCCTGCATCAGGCTCTGCATCGCCGGTCCCTGCAGGCTCATGAACTGGCTCCACAGTTCCTGTGAAGCGCGCGAGTTGTCGCCGTACACCTTGTGCGACTGGTCCTGCAGCGCCTTCTGGATCTGCTGGAACGCGGCCAGGTTCTTCTCCAGGTAAGACCCCATGAAGCCCTGCATCGCGCTGCCGTAGGCGCGGATCATCTGCGACAGCAGATCCGATGAAAACATCGGTACGCCGCCCGACTCCTCTTCGAGGATGATCTGCAGCAGGATCTGGCGCGTCAGGTCTTCGTTCGACTTGGCGTCGATGACCTGGAAGTCCTCCTGCTTCAACACCATCTGCTTGACGTCCGCGAGCGTGATGTAGCTCGAGGTCTTGGTGTCGTACAGCCGGCGGTTGGGGTACTTCTTGATCAGGCGGACCTGATTGTCCATGACGTGCGCCTCTTGTCGAACCTGCGCCCTGCGGCGCAGACCTTCAGTACATGTGCTGGCCGCCGTTGATCGAAATGTTGGCGCCGGTGACGAACGCGGCTTCCTCGGAGCAAAGATAGATGATCAGTCCGGCCACCTCGTCGGGCCTGCCCAGGCGCCCGACCGGGATCTGCGGCAGGATCTTGGAATCGAGGATTTCCCTCGGGATCGCGGTCACCATCTTGGTGCCGATGTAGCCCGGCGAGATGGTGTTGACGGTGACGCCCTTCTTGGCCACCTCGAGCGCCAGCGCCTTGGTGAAACCGTGGATGCCCGCCTTCGCCGCCGAGTAGTTGGTCTGCCCGAAGGCGCCCTTCTGGCCGTTGACCGAGGACACGTTGATGACGCGACCCCAGGTTCGCTCCAGCATGCCGTCCATCACCTGCTTGGTCATGTTGAAGCACGAATCGAGGTTGGTGCGCATCACGGCGTCCCAGTCGGGCTTGGTCATCTTCTTGAAGGTCATGTCGCGCGTGATGCCGGCGTTGTTCACCAGGATGTCGATCGTGCCGCAGTCCTTCTGGATCTGCGCGGACTTCGCGGCGCAGTCGTCGTAATCGACCACGTCCACCGGATAGGCGGCGAACGCGTAGCCGCGGCCCTTCATCTCCTCGAGCCAGGACTTGTACTTGGTGTTGGACGGCGAATAGGTCACCACCACGCGGTAGCCGGCGTCGGACATCTTGGTCGAGATCGTTTCTCCCAGCCCG
>SCUF01000221.1 GCA_004298325.1 Betaproteobacteria bacterium
CCAGGCTGTAGCCGACGGCGACCACCACCACGGCCGCGATCACCGCGAAGTCGAGCACCGTGGAGCGGTTGCGCAGGAAGGCGAAGCTGCGCCAGTCGATCATGCGCGCGCCGACCAGGAGCAGGATCCCGGCCAGCGCGGCGATCGGCAGTCCGCCGACCAACGGGGCGAGCGCGAGCAGCACCACCAGCACCAGTGCGCCCTCGATCATGGCGGAGGCGCGCGTCTGGCCGCCGCTCGAGAGGTTGACCAGCGTCGCGCCCATGGTGCCGGCGCCCGGCATGCCGCCCGCGGCCGCGGCGGCGAGATTGGCCACGCCCTGGCCGACGAGTTCGCGGTTCGAGTCGTGCCGGCTGCGCGTGAGCGCGTCCAGCACGACGCAGGTCTTGAGCGTGTCGATCGAAAGCAGGATCGCCAGCGTCGCCCCGGGGACCAGGATCTGGACGAGGTCCTCGGCGTCGAGTCCGCCGAAGCCTTGCCAGCGTCCGGCGAGCGCGGCGAGAAAGCGCCCGGGCGTCACGTCGAGCTCGCCGACGAGCAGCGGATTTTGCGCCAGCACCCGCAGCGCGGGATCGGCAAGCGCGAAGCCGAGATAGGCGACGATTCCCGCGCCCAGGCCGAGGATCGCGGCCGGCACCACCCGCGTGAGGCGCGGCGCCAGCAGCATCACCGTCAGCGTCACGGCGCCCACGGCGATCGCGGTCCAGTGCCACAAGGCGGGCGCGGCGAGCGCATCGGCCAGCGGCACGCCGCTGGGGGCGCCGAGAAACTTCGGCACCTGGCTCAGGATGATGATCAGCCCGACGCCGGTCAGATAGCCGCTCACCACGGGGTAGGGCATGTACCGGATCAGCCGGCCGATGCCCGCGAGCCCGAACGCCAGCTGCAGCGCGCCGGCCGCGAGGCAGACGAGCGTCAGCTGCAGGAGCACGCTCCCGGCCGGCACGCCCCTGGCGGCGGCTTCGAGCGCCAGCGCCGAGAGCACGGCCGCCGCGGGCGCGCAGGGAGCCGAGATCAGCCGGGGCGTGCCGCCGAGCGCCGGCGCGATCAATCCGAGCACTGCGGCGCCGAGGATGCCGGCGAGCGCCCCTTGCGCCGCGTAGGCGTCGCCGAGCGGCGCGAACACCGCGACGCCGAAGGCGATCGACGACGGGACGGCCACCAGCATCGCGCCCAGGCCGCCCCAGAATTCGCCGACGCGCGGGCCGATTCTCATCGCGGCCCGCCCGCGGTCGGTACACTGTGCTCCCGATGCGCGATCAGGAGACCGAGCTCAAGCTCGCGGTGACGCCGCGCACGTTCGCGAGGCTTGCCCAGGAGCCGCTGCTGGGCGAGCCGCGCGGCCCGGCGCGCAAGCTCGTGGCGGTGTATTTCGACACGGCGCGGCGCGCGCTTTGGCGCGGTGGCGTGTCGCTGCGCCTGCGGCGCGAGCACGGCCGATGGGTGCAGACGGTGAAGGGCGGCGGCGCGCTGCAAGCGGGTCTGCACCGGCGCCTCGAGATCTCGCATCGCGCCGCGCGCGCCGCGCCGGATCTCGCGCGGCTCGGGGCGAGCGAGCCGGAACGCAAGCTGGCGCGCGCGGCCGGCAGCGCCGCCCTGGCGCCGGTATTTCGCGTCGAGATCGAGCGCGATACGCGAATCGTGTCGCCCGCCCCCGGTGTCGTGATCGAGGTGAGTTTCGATCGCGGCGCCATCGTTGCGGGCGCCGCGCGCGCGCCCGTGTGCGAGATCGAGCTCGAACTGAAGCGCGGGCCGGAAGCGAGCCTGTTCGAGCTCGCGCTCGCGGTGCTGGCGCGCGCGCCCGTGCGCATCGAGCAGCGCTCCAAGGCCGAGCGCGGTTACGCGCTCGCCGGCGCGATGCGGCCCGCGCCGGTGCGCGGGCGCCTCGGCGTCATCCGGCGCGAGATGAGTGCGAGCGAAGCCTTCAGGGCGGTCTGCAGCGCCTGCCTCAACCACCTGCAGGCGAACCAGCTCGGCGTGATCCGCGGCGAGGATCCGGAATACGTGCACCAGGCCCGGGTTGCGATGCGCCGCCTGCGCTCGGCGCTGGATGCGTTCGCGCCGCTCGCACCCGAGGACATGATCGCGCCGCGCGTCAGGGCGGTGCGCCACGCCACGCGTGCGCTCGGTCCGGCGCGGGACTGGGACGTGTTCGCTGCGCAGACGCTGGCACCCGTGTTGCACCAGTTCCCCGGTCACCGCGGCCTCGCCGCGCTCGAGCGGGCCTGCGAGCGAATGCGTGCGCACGCCAGCCGCAGCGCGCGTCGCGCCCTGGGGGCGCGCCGCCATCAGGCCCTGCTGCTCGAGCTCGGCGGCTGGCTCGCGGCCGCGCCGTGGCTCGCCGCCGGGCCGCCCGCGGCCGAGCTCGCGTGGCGCGCGCCGGTGCGCGAGCACGCCGTGGCAGCCCTCGAGCGCTATCACCGGCGCGCGCTGAAACGCGGTCACGGCATCGGCGCCGCGGGCAACGCGCGGCTGCATCGCCTGCGCATCGCGGTGAAGAAACTGCGCTACGCGGCCGGATTTTTCGGCCCGCTGTTCGCGCGCGCGCGCGTGCAGCCGATGCTCGAGGCGCTCAACCGCCTGCAGGACCTGCTGGGTGCGATCAACGACTGCGCCAGCGCGCCGGCGCTGATCGATGCGGCCGCCGCGACCGCGCGCGGACCGTTGCGGCTGCAGGCGCGCACCATCGTCAGCCATTGGAGCGCCGCCATGCTGGCAGAGCGGCGTCGCGCCCTGAAGCCCGCATGGAAGGCCTTCCGCAATTGCGAACGATTCTGGCGTTGAGCAGTGGCATGAAGTTGACGCAGATCACGTGCGCGGATCTGCCGGCCGTGCCCGCAGCCTATATCATCTAGCATCCCGTGGGAGGGAGGTTCCCGATGTTCGAATCCGCAAACCTGGATCACCGCGTCGACAAGCCGACCTACCGCCGCGAGGAGGCGAAGCTGCGCGAGGCCCTGCTCAACGCGCAGTACGACCTGAAGGAAAACGGCCGCTTTCCGGTGCTGATCCTGATCGCCGGGGTCGAGGGCGCGGGCAAGGGCGAGACGATCAACCGGCTCAACGAGTGGATGGACCCGCGCCACATCTACACCCACGCGTTCTTCGAGCCCTCGGACGAGGAGCGCGACCGGCCGCCGCAGTGGCGCTTCTGGCGGGCGCTGCCGCCCAAGGGCAAGATCGGCGTGTTTTTCGGCGCCTGGCACACCATGCCGATCATCCAGCGCGTCCGCGGCGAGATCGGCGAGGCCGAATTCGCGCACGCCATCGGCGAGATCGTGCGGCTCGAGAAGATGCTGTGCGACGAGGGCGTGCTGCTGCTCAAGTACTGGTTCCACCTCTCCCGGCCGCAGCAGAAAAAGCGCCTGCGCGACCTGGAGAAGGATCCCGAGACGCGCTGGCGCGTGACCGAGCGCGAATGGGAGTACTTCAAGGTCTACAGGAAATTCGTCAAGGTCTGCGAGCCGTTCCTGCGCAAGACCTCGACCGGCGAGGCGCCGTGGATCGTGGTGCCGGGGGGCGATGCGCGCTACCGCTCGCTCAGCTTCGGCCGCCACCTGCTCGCCGCGATGCGCGAGCGGCTCGACGAAAAGCCCGTCGCGCGCCTGCCCGACAAGACCCCGCCGCTGCTCGCGGCGGGCGACAAGCTCAACGTGCTGCGCGCGCTGCCGCTCGATCAGCCGCTCACCAAGCCCGAGTACCAGAAGCAGCTGCAGAAGTGGCAGCGGCGCCTGAACGTCGCGGCGCGCGATCCGCGCTTCAAGTCGCTCTCGGTGGTGTGCGTGTTCGAGGGCAACGATGCCGCCGGCAAGGGCGGCGCGATCCGGCGCGTCACCAGCGCGCTCGATGCGCGCAGCTACTTCAACGTGCCGGTCGCCGCGCCGACCGAAGAGGAGCGGGCGCAACCCTACCTGTGGCGCTTCTGGCGTCACATCCCGCGCCACGGCCGCTTCACCTTCTTCGACCGCTCCTGGTACGGGCGCGTGCTGGTCGAGCGCGTCGAGGGCTTCTGCAAGGAAGCCGACTGGATGCGCGCCTACAGCGAGATCAACGACTTCGAGGGCGAGCTGCTGCGCCAGGGCGGCGTGGTGCTCAAGTTCTGGCTCGCCATCGGCAAGGACGAGCAGTTCAAGCGCTTCAAGGCGCGCGAAAAGGTGGCCTTCAAGCGCTTCAAGATCACGGCCGAGGACTGGCGCAACCGCAAGCGCTGGGATGCCTACGAGCTCGCGGTCTGCGACATGGTCGACCGCACCTCCACCGCGCTCGCGCCCTGGACGCTGGTCGAGGCAAACAACAAGTATCACGCCCGCGTCAAGGTGCTGAAGACGCTCACCCAGGCCGTCGAGGATGCGCTCGAGCGCGTCGGCAAGGGCGGCAGGAAGGCGAAGAAGAAAGGCGCGAAGAAGTAAGTCGCGGCGCCCGTACTACCAGTGCAGGGCGCGGTACTGCGCCGTTTTCTTGCGCTGGTGATGGCGCATGCGCGCCACCACGTTGTCCAGCACCGCGAGCGCCTGCAGCAGGAACGGGCCCTTGTTGAGCATCACGCACTCGGCGCGCTGCGACAGCGCCGCGTCCGAGATTTCGGCGCGCGTCGGGCGGCCGCGCTTCACCAGCCCTTCGAGCACCTGGGTGGCCCAGATCACCGGCACGTGCGCCGCCTCGCACAGCCAGAGGATCTCCTCCTGGATCTCGGCGAGGCGCTCGTAGCCGATCTCCACCGCCAGGTCGCCGCGCGCGATCATGACGCCGAAGGGGTGCCGGCCGGCGCCGCGCACGATGATCGCGGGGAGATTGCGCACCGCCGCGCGCGTTTCGATCTTGGCGATCACCGCCAGGTCGCCGCGGCGGCGCCGGGCGAGCTCGCGCGCGAGCGCGTCCAGGTCCGCGGCCGAGCGCACGAACGACAGCCCGACGATGTCGGCGTGGCGCGCGGCGAAGTCGAGGTCGGCCCGGTCGAGCGCCGAAAGCGCCGGCAGCGGCAGCGTGCTGTCGGGGAAATTCAGCCCCTTGCCCGGCGCGATGCGCTCGCCGCCCGGGCGCGCCTGCGTCACGCGCAGCCACGCGCCGCGCTCGTCGAGCGTCTCGACGACGGCGCCGATCTTGCCGTCGTCGATCCAGACCTGGTGGCCGGCGCGCAGCGCGCCGAAGACGGCGGCTTCGCTGCAGGAAACGTGCGCCGCCTGCAGGCGCCGGCCGCGCCGGTCGAGGCGCCCGGGTTCGCCGGGCACCGGGTCGCGCGTCAGCAGGAGCGCGTCGCCCTGCTCGACGCGGATTTCGAGCGGCCGCGCGCTGATCGCGCACGCGGCGCTCACCCGGTGTTTCGCGCCGCGCCGCGGCACGTGCTCGAGGCCGGTCAGCTCGCCGATCCAGGCGCCCCTGGAGAGCGTCGCGAGGACACGGTCGGCGCCCAGGCGCCGCCGCGCCGTCAGGACGCGCTTGCGCCCGCGCACGTCGGTGAACGCGATGCGCTCGCCCGGCCGGATGCGGTCGAGCCAGGCGCGCTCGACCGCGAGCGGCAGCGGCTCGCGGGGCGCGAGCCTTCCGGCCGGTACCGGCGCCGCCGCTGCCTGCGACGCATCGAGCAGCAGCCGGGCCGGCGCGACCAGCCTGCCGCGCGCATTGCGAGCGACCTTGATGCGCAGCAGCGCTTCGCCGGTCTTCACCGGGCCGGTGCGCAACTTCGGGCCGCCGAGGTCCATCAGGATGCGGCAGGGCCGTCCCAGTTCGCGCTCGGCGCGGCGCACGTGGCGGATCATGCCGCGCCACGCCGCGGGGCCGTCGTGCGCGCAGTTGATGCGCGCGCAGTCCATGCCCTGCCTGAGCGCATCGCGCACGAAACCGTAGTCGCTGGCGGCTTCCGCGGGCAGCGTCACCATGAAGCGCGTCCAGCGGTGCGCGGGAGGTGCGCCGAACACGCGGTTGGTGTGCCGGCGCAGCAGCACCGGGTCGCGCGTGATGGCGCGCGCCACGCGGGCGATTTTCAGCCGTGCCACACGCGCGCCCTGCATCCGGCGCAGGGCGTGGATCACCGCGTCGAGCGCCGCCATGACGTGGCCTTCGCAGCGCCCGAGCGAAGACAGGCCGAGGGCGGCGAGGAAGCTCTGGATCGGCCGCAGGTCGTGGCGTCGGAGCGCGATGTAGGCGGCGAGGTTGGCGGCGCTGGGCTGGTAGACGCGCACGCGCGGATGCGTTCGCCATTCGCGCAGCAGCGCGCGCGCGGCCTGGTCCACGGCGCTGCGCAAATGCTCCATGCGCGCGAGCAGCCCGGCGACATCGGGGTCGCCGCCCTGCCAGCTCAGGTCGGCCAGCGGCAGCGTGCTTCGTGCCTTGCGTCGGGCGCGCGGCAGCATGGGACGAGTATGCGTGCGATCTGCTACGCTTGCGCCAGCATGCGTCACATTTGCGGTGCGGATTTGAGCGCGCTCAAGAACCGGCGACCCGATGTCGCTGGTGTGCGCTTCGTTGCCGGTGGCGCCTGATGGCGCGGCGCGCGCGCTGGATCCGGCTGGGCGCGGTCGATCGGCGCGCGTTGCAGGCTGCGTGCGACGGATTCTCGGTCGCGCCGTCGCGCTGTGCCGCGCCGATCGTGCTCTGGGGCAATTCCGGATTGCCGCTCGGCGAGTTGGCGCAGGAGGACGAACGCGGCTACCTGTTCGCGGTGGTCGCGCCCGCGCACCTCGCGCCCGGGCTCGCGGCGCGCCGGGTTTCGTGGGCGCTCTCGCCCGCGGTGGCCGCGTGTCGCGATTTTGGCCTCAGGGCCTATCTCGACGGGTGTTGCCTTTGCCTGCATGGACGCCGCGTCGGCGGCGGTCGCGCTGAGGCCATTGGCGAATGGGTCGTGGTCACCGCAAACCTCGATCTCGGTGGCTCGCCCGCTGCGCAATCGATGTGTGCGCCGGAATTTCGCACCTGGCTGCGCGAAGGGCTCGGGCTGGCGATGACGCAGTGGGGCGGCGAGGGCGATGCGCCGCCCGAGCGTGCGTTCGAAGCGGCGCTGCGCGCGCGCATCGAGGCGCAGCACGGCTGGCAGTTCGAGACGGCGTGGCCGATGAAGGCCGAACAGGCGGCGATCGACGTGGCGCGGCGCGAGTTCTTCGCATCGACCACCGCAACCGGGTAGACAGTCGCGCCTGCGGTTCTGGCGGGTCGGTGTTGTGTTTCCGTGGCGCGCGCAACGCGATGCCGCGTTGCTCGGCCATCGTCATACCTCCCCCTACTTAGGTAGGGTTGCTCGGGCGAATTTGCAGGCGTAACGTTTTGATCCGATGGGAGGATCAAAGGCGTTGTTACAAGTTGTGCGGTTTGCAAACCGACCACGGTTGTCAACTAGTAAGTCAACCAATTCACGTTAAACGGCATGCAAATACCGCGACCGTGGCTGAGACTTCTAGGTGCCGTCGTCGGCGCAGTGCTCGGTGTACTAATCGCCGCGTTCGGTCGCATGATTCTGGGATACCCGCTCACACTAGTGCCGGTGGCCTCACTCCTGTGGCAAGTCGTCCCAGGCGCAATCGTCGGTCTCATAGCGGGCGCCATCTGGCCTCAGCCGATCGCAAAGATCTTTGGCAGTTTCGGCGTAGGTGACGGTGGCACATCGTAGCCATGCCGTTTAACAGCACAGCCCACACGGACGCGCGCTCAAGCGCCGCCACTTGGACACGCCGCCGGGCGCGCGCCGGTGGCTGTAGACGTTAAAGCGCTTGCGATGAGCGAGTGGACTGGCCAGGAGATCTCTACAGCGACAGATGAGCTTGAGCTTGCTGCCGCCACAATCCTTGGTCGAATTTTATTCGAATTCGGTCACTTGGAGATGGAGCTCGCACTGTTTCTGGTTTGGGCGGACAACGGAAGCAACCTGGAGACGCTTACTGATGCGGTTCGTGAAGACGCGCTTCACGCCAAGCTTTGCAAACTGGAGAAACGTGTGAACGCAACGTACGGCTCAAGCCCTTCTGCCCTCGCCGAGTTCAAACGTTGGCTCGAAGAGGCTCATGCTGCCCGCGCTCAGCGCAATGAGTTTATCCATGGCCGCTGGGGTGTTGCGGCGGTGAATAGGCAAGTGGTTAACGTTATCGGCATCCCAACGTCGCCCGAGCAGCGAGAGATTCGCTATTCCATTGCGCAGCTTGAAGAGAGTCTTGTCAAGCTGAAAGCCCTCAGGCCACAACTGCGCCGCATCCGAAGCAAATGGCCGCTGTAGCCCAGCGCCCTGACAAGCCGGTCGCAAATGACGCTCCGCGAGCATCGCTCGCACGCGCATTTCACCGCAGACGTTGGGAGTCACCAGATGATCTGGGGTAGTGCCGAGAATCTTCTTGTCGCAGCGTTCATCACGGTATTCTTGTTGCTTGCTTGGACATCTGCTTGGCTGAGTGGGCGTGCGTGGTTCATTGCCACGGTAGGCGCCCTAGCCGGAGGTCTAAGCTGTGCTGCCATTCCAATTATCGTAGGCGAAGTGGGCCTAAATCGCTGGCTAGGTCTCGGTGGATTGTTGATGAGTTTCCTGGTTGCCTTCTACTTCGTCGGCATGCGATACATCACCCAGACGAGGGTGCGCGATATGACTTACCACTCGCATGAGGCGCTTGTTCAATTCATTGATGAAAACGGACTGGCCTCTCCCTTCGCACGCATTATGCGAAGAATGGGCCCTGCATTATTGGTGTTCTTTTTGTTATTCGGCGTGATTGCGGCTTGGGGAAAGATTACTGGGGCACTCAAGTGACTCCTAACCCCCGCGTCGAGAGCGACGCTATTCACGCGGCGAGTGCCGCGTACGCGCACCCCACGCGGACACGTTGGACGCTTCACGCTTTTCGAGAACCGGCAAAACGTCTTGGCAAGACCCAAGAAGTGGCAAGACTGCCGGCACTACTGGGTCAGTGAACCGACCATTGGCTGCGAACCTGGCAAGCGGCTATTGCGCCTGATTTTCGAGTTTTTGCAGCTGCGACCGCAGTTGTCCCAGAGTCGAATCGAACCCCGCCAGCCGCGTGCGCTCCTGCGCGACCACCGCCGCCGGCGCGCGCTCGACGAATGAGGCATTGCCCAACTTGGCGCGCGACTTCGTGAGCTCGCCTTCGAGCCGCGCGATCTCCTTCGCCAGCCGCTCGCGCTCTGCCGCGACATCCACTTCGACATGCAGCATGAGCCGGAAATCGCCCGCCACCGCGACCGGCGCGTCCTCCGGGGGCAGTTCCTTCACCGCGTGCACCTCGCTCAGCTGCGCGAGCGGCTTCGGTTTCAGGTACGGCGCGAAGCGCGCCACGGTCTGCGCGTCACCCGCGGCGTAAAGCGGCACCTTCTGCTGCGGCGACAGCCCCATGCCGCTGCGCAGGTTGCGGCAGGCATCGATCCACTGCTTGAGCAGCGCCACTTCGCGCTCCGCCGCCTCGTCGATCTTCTCGGGCTGGCTCTGCGGATAGGGCGCGAGCATGACGGTGTCGCCGGTCTTGCCCGCGAGCGGCGCCACCTTCTGCCACAGCTCCTCGGTGATGAACGGGATGATCGGGTGCGCAAGGCGCAGCGTTGCCTCCAGCACGCGAACGAGCGTCCTGCGCGTACCGCGCTGCACCGCCGCGTCGGGCGACTGCAGCTGCACCTTCGCGAGTTCCACGTACCAGTCGCAGTACTCATCCCACACGAACCGGTAGATCGCGTTGGCAGCGTTGTCGAAACGGTACTCGGCGAAACCCTTTTCCACCTCGGCCTCGGTGCGCTGCAGCTGGCTCACGATCCAGCGGTCGACGAACGAAAGCGTCACCGCGGCGGAAGCATCCGCGCCGCAATCCTGCCCCTCGGTGTTCATGAGCACGAACCGCGTAGCGTTCCACAGCTTGTTGCAGAAATTGCGGTAGCCCTCGCAGCGCCCGAGGTCGAAATTGAGCGTGCGCGCGAAGCTCGCGAGCGACGCGAAGGTGAACCGCAGCGCATCGGCACCGTAGGACGCAATGCCCTTCGGGTAATGTGTGCGCACGTACTTCTCGATCCGCGCGCGGTGCTCGGCGCGCAGCAGCCCGACGGTGGATTTCGCCGTCAGCTCGGCGAGCGAGATGCCGTCGATCAGGTCGATCGGGTCCAGGGTGTTGCCCTTGGACTTCGACATCTTCTGGCCTTCGGCGTCGCGCACGATGGCATTGATGTAGACGTGGTGGAACGGCACCCTGCCGGTGAAGTGCAGCGTCATCATGATCATCCGGGCGACCCAGAAAAAAATGATGTCGAAGCCGGTGATGAGCACGTTGGAAGGCAGATAGCGCCCGAGATCGGGCGTCTCATCCGGCCAGCCGAGCGCAGTGAAGGGCACCAGGGCGGATGAAAACCACGTGTCGAGCACGTCGGCATCGCGCCGCAGCGCACCGGAAATCCGGTGTTTCGCGCGCACTTCGTCTTCCGAGCGGCCTACGTAGATCCTGCCTGCATCGTCGTACCACGCCGGAATCTGGTGACCCCACCACAGCTGGCGCGAGATGCACCAGTCCTGGATGTTCTCCAGCCAGTGCTGGTAGGTCGTGGCCCAGTGCTCGGGAAAGAACCGCACCCGGCCGTCGGCGACCGCCTCCAAGCCGGCGCGGGCGAAGCCTTCCATCTTCACGAACCACTGGTCGGTGAGCATCGGCTCCACGATGACGCCGGTGCGCCCCGAACGCGGCACGCGCAGCTTGTAGGGCTTCTCCGAGACGAGCAGCCCCTGCGCCTTGAGGTCCGCCAGCACGCGCGCGCGCGCCTCGAACCGGTCGAGCCCGCGATAGGCCGCCGGCGCCGCAGCCGACACTTTCGCCTCGAGCGTGAGCATCTCGATCGCGGGCAGGCCGTGGCGCTGCGCCACGGCGAAGTCGTTGAAGTCGTGCGCCGGCGTGATCTTGACGCAGCCGGTGCCGAATTCGCGGTCGACGTAATCGTCCGCGATCACCGGGATCGTGCGGCCGGTGAGCGGCAGGACGACTTTCCTGCCGAGGAAGGCGCCATAGCGCTCGTCTTTCGGGTTCACCGCGACCGCGACGTCGCCGAGCATCGTTTCCGGCCGCGTGGTGGCGACGACCAGCGATCCGGAACCCTCCTCGAACGGGTAGCGGATCTCCCAGATCCTGCCGTCTTCCTCCTCGGTGTCGACTTCGAGATCGGACACCGCGGTGCCGAGCACCGGGTCCCAGTTCACCAGCCGCTTGCCGCGATAGATCAGGCCTTCGTCGTACAGCCGCACGAACACCTCGGCGACGGCGCGCGACAGGCGCGCATCCATGGTGAAGTAGCCCGCCTTCTGCCCTTCGGTATCGGCGTAGCTCCAGTTGCCCGAGGCGCCGAGGCGCCGCATCTGGCGCGTGATGGTCGAGCCCGAGGTCTGTTTCCATTGCCAGACGCGCGCGACGAACTTCTCGCGCCCGAGGTCGTGGCGCGTCTTGCCTTCTTCCTGCAGCTGGCGCTCCACGACGATCTGCGTGGCGATCCCCGCATGGTCGGTGCCCACGACCCAGTTGGTGTCGAAGCCGCGCATGCGGTGGTAGCGCGCGAGCGCATCCATCAGCGTCTGCTGGAACGCGTGCCCCATGTGCAGCGTTCCGGTGACGTTCGGCGGCGGCAGCTGGATGCAGTAGGCGGGCCGCGCCGCATCGCCGCTCGCCGCGAAATAGCCGGCGGCTTCCCAGCGCGCGTACCAGCGGCCCTCGATCGCATGCGGATCGAAGCTTTTTTCCAGGGACATGCTAGGGCGTCTTGTCTTCGCCGCGTGGTGGGGCGAGCGCGCGCTCGACGGCATTGCGCACCGCCTGGTGCACCGCGTCCTCGAGCCGCGGCGCCAGTTCCTCGAGCACGCCGCGCTCGATCTGCGCCACCAGCGCGTCGACCTGCGCCGGGCTGAGGCCGCCCGCACGGGTCGCGTCGACCACCTCGGTGAGGACCGGGATTTCCTCCACCGGGCGCCAGACGCGCTTGTCGCCGTCGCCGGGCTTGCTCATCGGGCGGCCGCCGCCGCGAGATCGTGGCTGCGGATCTCGTAGCCCCGCTCGCGGTACCAGGCGAAGCGCGCGCGCGCCGCCTGGCGCTCGGCGTCTTCCTGCGACACGATCTCCAGCAGCCGGTCGTAGCGCGCGAAGAAATCCGGGCAATCCTCGCCCAGGTTGAGCAGCACCTCGCTCGCGGGCGCGGCATCGGCGGCGTCGCGCGCGATCAGCACCGGCGTTTCCGGCGCGAGCGCGTCACCCGCCCGGCAGTGCGGCACGAACCCGGTCGCGGGCCACGTCCACAGCAGGCGGTCGATGCGCTGCGCCACCTCGGCCTGCGGCGCGAAGATCACCATGCGCTGGCGCTGCGCCACCGCCTTGCCCGCCAGCCGGCAGGCGACCTGCAGCCGGTCGGCGGCGTTGAAGTAGAAATCGATGCGCGTCAACCCTTGCGTCCCGCGTGTCGCAGCGCGAAGCGCACCAGCAGCGGCACCGGCCGTCCGGTGGAGCCCTTGTCGCGACCGCGCTTCCAGGCCGTGCCGGCGATGTCGAGGTGCGCCCAGCGCAGTTTCCTGGTGAAGCGCGAGAGAAAACAGGCCGCGGTGACGCTGCCGGCGGGGCGGCCCCCGATGTTCGCCATGTCGGCGAAGTTCGAGCGCAGCTGCTCCTGGTAGTCCTCCCACAGCGGCATCTGCCAGACGCGGTCCCAGGCGTCGTCCGCCGCGGCGCGGATCTCGTCGGCCAGCTTCTGGTCGTTGGCGAACAGGCCCGTCGCCACATGCCCGAGCGCAATCACGCAGGCGCCCGTGAGCGTGGCGATGTCCACCACCACCTCGGGATCGAAACGCCGTGCGTAGGCGAGCGCGTCGCACAGGATGAGGCGGCCCTCGGCGTCGGTATTGAGCACCTCCACGGTCTGGCCGTCGAGCGTCCTGACGATGTCGCCGGGCTTCGTCGCGGCGCCGCCCGGCATGTTTTCGCAGGCCGGGATGACGCCGATCGCGTTCAGCGGCGCGCGCATCGCGGCCAGCGCGCGCAGCGCGCCGAGCACGCTGCCGGCGCCGGACATGTCGTACTTCATCTCGTCCATCTCGGGCGCCGGCTTGAGCGAGACGCCGCCGGTGTCGAAGGTGATGCCCTTGCCGACGAACACCACGGGCTTCGCCTGCTTCGCGCCGCCGCGGTAATGCAGCACGATCAGTTTCGGCGCCTCGTGCGCGGCCCGGGCCACCGAGAGCAGCGCGCCCATGCCGAGCTTTTCCATCTCGCGCCGCTCGAGCACCTCGACCTTGAGCCTGTACTGCGCGCCGATCCGCTTCGCCTCCGCGGCGAGGTGCGACGGCGTGCAGTGGTTGGCGGGCAGGTTGCCCAGGGTGCGCGCCAGCTCCGCGCCGTCGGCCGTCGCCACGGCTTCGCGCAGCGCCGCCTGCGCGAGCGGCGTCACGGGCGCACCGAGCACGGCGAGCGTCACGTCGGTGAGCGCCGGCGCAGGGGGCTTCTTCTGCGTCTTCAGCTGGTCGAAACGGTAGAAGGCTTCGCGCACGCCGAGCACCGCCTGGCGCACGTTCCACGCCAGCGGCCGCCGACCCACCTTCAGGTCGGCGATGAACAGCGCGGCGTGGCGGGCGCCCGTCTCCTTGAGCGCCCTGGACGCCGCGCCGATCGCCTCGAGGAACGCCTTCTCGCCGAATTCCCCGCGCTCGCCCAGACCCACCAGCAGCACGCGCTCCGCGGCGAGACCGCGCAGGCGCCGCAGCAGCAGCGTCGAACCGGACTTCGCCGCGAGGTCGCCCTGCGCCAGCGCTTCGCGGAGGGCGCCGCCGGCGGCGCGGTCGGCGAGCTGCGCCGCACGCGTCAGCGTGGTGCCCGCGGCAGTGCCGTCCTTGAAGACCCCCAGCACCAGGCAACCGGTCGTCGCCTTCTCGGGGGCCAGCGTCCGTATGCTAAATTCCACGCGTTCCTCCTTGGATTGTCCGGGGCAAGTATCGCATGATCTTCCAGCGCTCGCTGCTGCGGGAGTTCGCCCATCTCGCCATCGCTGTGTTCACGACGCTGTTCCTGATCGCCCTCACCACGCGGCTCATCCGCCTGCTCGGCCAGGCCGCCGGCGGCAAGATCCCGAGCGACGCCGTGATCGCGTTTCTCGGCTTCTTCGCCATCAACGTGCTGCCGGTGCTCTTGTCGCTGACGCTGTTCATCACCGTGCTGCTGACGCTGACGCGCGTGTGGCGCGATTCGGAAATGGTGATCTGGTTCAACTCGGGGCTGTCGCTCGCGGCGTGGACGCGGCCGGTGCTGT
>SCUF01000222.1 GCA_004298325.1 Betaproteobacteria bacterium
GATCGCGATGGCGGCGCGCGAGAAGCTCGACAACCTGATTTTCATCGTCAACTGCAACCTGCAGCGCCTGGACGGGCCGGTGCGCGGCAACGGCAAGATCATCCAGGAGCTCGAGGGCGATTTCCGCGGCGCGGGCTGGAACGTGATCAAGCTGATCTGGGGCTCGTATTGGGACCCGCTGCTGGCGCGCGACAAGGATGGCCTCCTGCGCCGTGTCATGGAGGAGACGGTCGACGGCGAATATCAGAATTACAAGGCGAACGACGGCGCCTACGTGCGCAAGCACTTCTTCGGCAAGCACCCCAAGCTGCTCGAAATGGTGTCGCGCATGTCCGACGAGGACATCTGGCGCCTGAATCGCGGTGGGCACGATCCGCACAAGATCTACGCCGCCTACCACGCGGCGGTGAACCACAGCGGCGAGCCGACCGTGATCCTCGCCAAGACGATCAAGGGTTTCGGTCTGGGCAAGCAGGGCGAGGCGAAGAACCCGACGCACCAGCTGAAGAAGGTCGACCTGGACACGATCCGGCACGTGCGCGACCGCTTCAACATCCCGATTCCGGACGACAAGCTCGAAGCGCTGCCCTTCTACGTGCCGCCGGCGGATGCTCCGGAGATGAAATATCTGCACGAGCGGCGCGAGGCCCTGGGCGGCTACCTGCCGCAGCGCCGCCGCAAGGCCGACAGCGCGCCGCCGGTTCCGCCGCTGCAGGCGTTCGATGCGGTGCTGAAGGGCTCGGGCGAAGGGCGCGAGATCTCGACCACGATGGCCTTCGTGCGCATTCTGACGGCACTGATTCGCGACAGGGAGATCGGCAAGCGCATCGTGCCGATCGTGCCCGACGAGGCGCGCACCTTCGGCATGGAGGGCATGTTCCGGCAGCTCGGCATCTATTCGAGCGAGGGACAGAAGTACGAGCCGGTCGACAAGGGCCAGGTGATGTACTACCGCGAGGACAGGGCAGGCCAGATCCTCGAGGAAGGCATCACCGAGCCCGGTGCGATGTCGTCCTGGATCGCGGCGGCGACCTCCTACAGCCACTCCAACCTGGCGATGGTGCCGTTCTACATCTTCTATTCGATGTTCGGCCTGCAGCGCGTGGGCGACCTCGCGTGGGCTGCGGGGGACCAGCGTGCGCGCGGATTCATGCTCGGGGCCACCGCGGGACGCACGACGCTCAATGGCGAAGGCTTGCAGCACGCGGACGGGCACTCGCACGTGCTCTCGTCGGTGATTCCCAACTGCGTCTCGTACGACCCGACCTACGGTTACGAGCTCGCCGTGATCATCCACGACGGCCTGCGGCGCATGGTGGCGGACCAGGAGGACGTGTTCTATTACATCACCGTCATGAACGAGGCCTACGAGCACCCGGCGATGCCGGAAGGCACTGCGGACGGCATCCTGAAGGGCCTGTACCTGCTGCGCGAATCGCAATCGAAGGCGAAGGCGCGCGTGCAGCTGCTCGGATCCGGCACGATCCTGCGGGAAGTGCTCGCGGCAGCCGAACTGCTCGAGGCCGACTGGGGCATCGCGGCCGATGTCTGGAGTGCAACCAGCTTCACCGAGCTGCGGCGCGACGGCCTCGCCGCGGAGCGCTGGAATCTGCTGCACCCTGAAGCCGCGCCGCGTGTGCCCTATGTCGCGCAGTGCCTGGCGAAGCGTGCAGGGCCGGTGGTCGCCGCGAGCGACTACCTGAAGGCATTCGCCGACCAGATTCGCGCCTTCATTCCTGCCGGGCGGCCCTACAAGGTGCTCGGCACCGACGGTTTCGGCCGCTCCGATTCGCGCCCCCGGCTGCGCTACTTCTTCGAGGTGAGCCGGCATTTCGTCGCGCTCGCGGCGCTGCGCGCACTGGCCGACCAGGGCGAGGTCAAGGCGGGCACGCTCGCGCAGGCGCTGGCCAGGTACGGCATCGATCCGGCCAAGCCGGATCCGACGACGGTATGAAAGAGGTCCTCGTGCCGGACATCGGCGACTTCAAGGACGTCGCCGTGATCGAGGTGCTGGTGAAGCCCGGCGACGCCGTGGCGAAGGAACAGTCCCTCGTCACGCTCGAGTCCGACAAGGCGACGATGGAGATTCCCGCGCCCGAGGACGGCGTGGTCAGGGAAATGAAGCTCAAGGTCGGCGACAAGGTTTCCGAGGGTGCGCTGATCCTGATCCTCGAGCCGGCCGGCGCTGCCGCGCCGCAGGTGAACGAATCCGTGCCCCCGGAGCCGGCTGCGGCCGCAACGGCCAAGCCCGCCGCCGCCGCGCCCGCGCTGCCCGACTTGCCGCTCGCGCCGGCTGCGCATCCGCGTCCCGTGCCGCGCGAGCCACGCGACGAGATCCTGTCGAAACCGCACGCCAGCCCTTCGATCCGGCTGTACGCCCGCGAACTGGGTGTGGATCTCGCTCGCGTGCCCGGCAGCGGCCCGAAAGGACGCATCCTCAAGGAGGACGTGCAGGCGTTCGTCAAGGGCGTGATTGCAGGTGCCGCGCCGGGCCGGGCCGCGGCGGCGGCCGCGCTGCCGTTCAACGTGCTGCCCTGGCCGGAAGTGGACTTCGCCAAGTTCGGCCCGGTGGAGGTGAAGCCGCTGTCACGGATCCAGAAGCTCTCGGGCCCGAACCTGCACCGCAACTGGATCTCGATCCCGCACGTCACGCAGTTCGAGGAAGCCGACATCACCGAGCTCGAGGCCTTCCGCAAGTCGAACAAGACCGAAACCGAGAAGCAGGGATTCAAGCTCACCATGCTCGCGTTCCTGATCAAGGCCTGCGTCACGGCGCTGCGGCAGTACCCGCAGTTCAACAGCTCGCTCGACAAGGGCGGGGAGAACCTGGTCGTCAAGAAGTATTTCCACATCGGCGTCGCCGTCGATACTGCGGAAGGGCTGGTGGTTCCGGTGATCCGCGACGCCGACCGCAAGGGGGTCTTCGACCTGGCGCGCGAGCTGGGCGACGTTTCGAGGCTGGCGCGCGATCGCAAGCTCAAGCCCGGCGACCTTCAGGGCGGCACGTTTTCGATCTCGAGCCTGGGCGGCATCGGCGGCACGGCGTTCACGCCGATCATCAACGCGCCCGAGGTGGCGATCTTGGGGGTGTCGAAATCGCAGCTGCGGCCGATGTGGGACGGCAAGCAGTTCGCGCCGCGTCTCATGCTGCCGCTCGCGCTGTCCTATGATCACCGGGTGATCGACGGCGCTTCGGCCGCGCGCTTCACGGCGTACCTGGCGAACGTCCTGTCCGACATCCGCCGGACTCTGCTGTGAGCGCGCTCACGGTCAAGGTGCCCGACATCGGCGACTTCAAGGACGTCGCGGTGATCGAGGTGCTGGTGAAGCCCGGCGACGCGGTGACGAGGGAGCAGTCGCTGATCACGCTCGAGTCGGACAAGGCGACCATGGAGATTCCGTCGCCTGAGGCGGGCGTCGTGAAGTCGCTCGCCGTGAAGCTCGGCGACAAGGTCTCCGAGGGCGCCGCGATCCTTGAGCTTGAAACAGACGCAGGCGCCGCCGCGCCTGCGGCGCCGACGCCCGCGAGCGCGGCCGCGACCCCGGCGGCCGGCGTCGCCGACCTCGAATGCGACGTGCTCGTGCTCGGCGCAGGGCCCGGCGGGTACTCGGCGGCGTTCCGCGCCGCCGACCTCGGCCTGAAGACCGTGCTCGTCGAGCGCTATCCGGTGCTCGGCGGCGTCTGCCTCAACGTCGGCTGTATTCCCTCCAAGGCGCTGCTGCACACGGCCGCCGTGATGGATGCGGCACGCGGACTTGCCGATCACGGCATCGCATATGCCGAACCTGCGGTCGATCTCGAAAAGCTGCGCGGCTTCAAGAACAAGGTCGTGTCGAAGCTCACGGGCGGCCTCGCGCAGATGGCGAAAGCGCGCAAGGTGACCGTGCTGCAGGGCGTGGGCGGCTTCATCGACGCGCACCACCTCGCCGTCGAGGCAGGCGGGACCAGGAAGACGGTGCGCTTCGCGAACGCCATCATCGCCGCGGGCTCGCAGGCGGCCAAGCTCCCATTCCTGCCCGAGGATCCGCGCATCGTCGATTCGACCGGGGCGCTTGCGCTTGCCGGGATTCCGAAGCGCATGCTCGTCATCGGCGGCGGGATCATCGGCCTGGAGATGGGCACCGTGTACTCGTCGCTCGGCGCGCGGCTCGACGTGGTCGAAATGCTGGACGGTCTCATGCCCGGCGCCGACCGCGACCTCGTCGCCGTCTGGCAGAAATTCAACGCGAAGCGCTTCGACCACGTGATGCTGAAGACAAAGACAGTCAAGGCCGAAGTCGCCGGCGACGGCGTGCGCCTCTGGTTCGAAGGCGCGAACGCCCCGAAGGAGCCGCAGGCGTACGACTTGGTGCTCGTCTCGGTCGGCCGCGCGCCGAACGGGCGGCGGATCGGCGCCGAGCGCGCCGGCGTGCAGGTCGACGAGCGCGGCTTCATCGCGGTCGATTCGCAGATGCGCACCAACGTCGCGCACATCTACGCGATCGGGGATGTCGCGCGGCATCCGATGCTCGCGCACAAGGCGGTGCACGAAGGGCACGTCGCGGCGCAAGCCGCTGCCGGCCACAAGGCGCACTTCGACGCGCGCGTGATCCCATCGGTGGCCTACACCGACCCCGAGATCGCCTGGGTCGGCGTGACGGACGACGAGGCGAAGCGCGACGGGCTGAAGGTGAGCACAGCGAAGTTTCCCTGGGCGGCCTCGGGACGCGCGATCGCGAATGCGCGCGACGAGGGCTTCACCAAGCTGATCTTCGATGCCGAGTCACACCGCATCGTAGGCGGCGGGATTGTCGGCACGGGCGCAGGAGACCTCGTCGGCGAGATCGCGCTCGCGATCGAGATGGGCGCGGATGCGGTCGACATCGGCAAGACCATCCACCCGCATCCCACCGTGAGTGAATCGATCGGCATGGCGGCGGAACTGTTCGAGGGTGTCTGCACCGACCTGCCGCCGCCGAGGAAGCGATGAGCCAGGACGAACAGAAGGCGCTGGTCGCGCGCGAGGCGCTGAAGCACGTCGTCGAGGATGCCGTGGTCGGCGTCGGTTCCGGCTCCACGGTGAATCACTTCATCGACGCGCTGGCGGCGATCAAGGGCCGCATCGAGGGTGCGGTGGCGGCCTCGGAGGCGAGCGCCGAGCGCCTGAAGAAGCACGGTGTCCGGGTCTTCGACCTGAACGCGGTCGACGAGCTGCCGGTCTACGTCGATGGCGCCGACGAGATCACCGAGCACCTGCACATGGTGAAGGGCGGCGGCGGCGCACTGACGCGCGAGAAGATCGCCGCCGCGGTGGCGAAGAAGTTCGTCTGCATCTGCGACGCCTCCAAGCTGGTCGGCGTGCTCGGCAGGTTTCCCCTGCCGGTGGAAGTCATTCCGATGGCGCGCAGCCACGTCGGGCGCGAGCTGCGAAAGCTCGGCGCGCACCCGCAGCTGCGCGAGAACTACAAGACCGACAACGGCAACCTGATCCTCGACTGCCACGGCCTCACGATCCTCGACCCGCCTGCGCTCGAGGCCGAGCTGAACAATATCGCGGGCGTAGTGACCAACGGAATCTTCGCGCGCCGTCCTGCGGACGTGCTGCTGCTCGCCACGCCGCAAGGCGTGCAGGCGAGGCCCCGGAAGCTCTAGCTCTTGGGCGGGACGTAGCCCGCGGCCTGCTCGGCGCCCTCGCCGAAGAAATGCTTTTCCATCTGCTCGGCGAGGTACCGGCGCGCGGTCGAATCGGCGAGGTTGAGCCGGTTCTCGTTCACCAGCATGGTCTGGTGGCGCAGCCACTGCTGCCAGGCCTCCTTCGAGACCTGCTCGTAGAGGCGCCTGCCGAGCTCGCCCGGAAAGGGCGGAAAGTCGAGCCCTTCGGCCTCGCGCCCGAGCTTGATGCACTGCACCGTTCTGGCCATCGTCTAGACCCGCTTGAGGAACACCTTGGAACCGCGGCGCCAATTATAGAGCGACTGGCGCCGCTGCGGCAGCGCCGAGACATCGGTTTCCCTGAAGCCCTGCGCGAGAAACCAGTGCGCGGCGCGCGTCGTGAGCGCGAACAGGCGCCGGATCTTCTGCGCTCGGGCGCGCGCCGCGCAGGCCTGCAGCAGGCGCTCGCCGTAGCCCGCGTCGCGGTATTCCGGCGCTACCGCGAGGCAGGCGAGCTCGGCGCTCTTGTCGGCGGGGAACGGATACAGCGCTGCGCACCCCAGGATGACGCCGTCGTGCTCGATGACGTGAAAGTTGCCGATCTCGCGCTCCAGCCGTTCGCGCCCGCGCTTGACCAGCGTGCCGTCCGCTTCCAGCGGCTCGATCAGCGCGAGCATCCCGCCCACGTCCTCGATGCGCGCCGGGCGCAGCTGTTCCAGCGGGTCGGCGGTGATCATG
>SCUF01000223.1 GCA_004298325.1 Betaproteobacteria bacterium
GCCGCCGCGGGCTTGATCAGGACGCCGGCGACGCGCCGCAGGTGTTCGCGCTGCAGGTTGCGGCGCATCAGCTCGACGTCGCGCCCGGCCAGCGCCTCGCTCCAGATCGCCGCCTGCAGGCGCTCGTGCAGTTCCGCGAGGCTGAGAACGCGCGTGCCGCCGGTCGCCCGGTCCGGCGATTCGAGCAGGCGCGCCGCCACCGTGTCCGACAGGAGGTGGTCGAGGATCGCTTTCTGCACGCCGATGACCGAGCTGGCCACCGAGACGAAGGGATTCGGCGGGCGCTCGAAGTGGTCGATGGCGATCCGGCTCAGCAGTTCGGGCGCGAAGCGAAAACTCCCCGGGCTGAAGAAATCGTCCGCGATCAGCGCGAGCGCCTCGCGCTGCCGCGCCGCGGGCACCGGGTCGTAGAGCGCACGCCCGGTGCCGGCGAAATCGCGCCGATGCGTCACCCCGCCGACGTACTTCGCCGCGAGCGGCGCGGTGCGCGCCAGGTCGCGGAAGCCGTTCGCCAGGCTGCGCGCCAGGCGCTCGTAGCTCTCGCCGGGTGCAAGCTGCAGTGACTGCAGCCGGTCCCACAGCTCGCGCGAAAGCCGCAGCCGCCGCCGGTAGTAGGCGAGCGGATCGGGCCCCAGGTCGAAGCGGTTGACCTCGGGGTCCATGCCGGCAAAACGCGTGCCGGAGCCCGCATCCTCGTCGGTGGCGTAGGCGAGCTCCGGCTCGATCGAGCGCGCCGCAATCTTCGCCAGCGCCGCCGGCGCCTCGCCGGGGTCGAGCGGCCGGTAGGCATATTCGATCGCCCAGTAGTCGTACGGCCCGATGGTGCTCATGCGGTATTCGCCCTGCGGCTCCCCCTCCAGGGCCAGGTTGAAGGGCGTGTAATCCATCACCGAAGTGGCCATGCCGTGGCGGCGGGTGAACTCCGGGTCGCGCAAATCCTCCAGGCGATACACGGTCGAGGCGCGGAAATTGTGGCGCAGCCCGAGCACGTGCCCCACCTCGTGCAGGATCGTGTCCTTGACGTAGGCCTGCGCCAGCGCGTCCGCCTCCGGGCCGTCCATCGCGACGCCGCGCGCCTGCAGCAGGTCGCTCGCGAAATGCAGCTCGTGCGCCGCGTCCGCGGCGTAGCTGCAGCCGGGCAGCGCGTCCGCCGACGCGCCGAGATCGCCCGCGCTGCCGCCGAGATCCTCGGCGACCAGGCGCCGCGCGGCGCGCGCGAACACATCCGACATGCCGATGTCGGCGGCGAGCGTCTCGCCCGAGCGCGGATCCTTGAGCGAAGGACCGATCGCGAAGCCGACGTCGGCGCCGCTGAACCAGCGCACCACGGCGCGGCGCGCCTCGCCCCGGTCGATGTCGTCCTCGCCGAGCTGCTGCCGCACCACGATCGCATCGCTGAAGCCGATGCGCTCGAACGCCCGGTTCCACTCGAGCACCCCCTCGGCCACCGACTTGCGGTATTTCTCCGGGATGTTGCGATCGAGCCAGAACAGGATCGGCTGCTTCGGCCGCGACTGCGCCGCCGCCGGGTCCTGCGGTTCCAGGCGCCAGCGCGTCACGTAATGCACGCGCGCCTTGGGCGAAGTGTCGTCCGTATGGTCGACGCGCGCGACGGTGAAATGCCCGACGCGCGGGTCGGCCGGCCGCGGCACCATCGGTTGCGCCGGCAGCTGCGCCAGGTTGTACTGGAAGGTAACGAAAGCGCTGCGCGGATCGGGCGTCGCCTTCGGCGGCGGCGGCGGCGGCTCGGCCGGCGGCTTGAGCGGCGGCGCCGGGATCTTGGGCACGGCGTAATGGGCCCGCACGTAGAACACCGTCTGCTGCGCGCTGTTGTTGACCCGCGCCACGGCGCTGTTGCGCACATCGAGCGCAAAGGGCATGCGAAACGCCGTCTCCAGCCGCGTCAGGTAGCCCGGAATGTCGGCGACCAGCAGCGCGCCGGCCTCGATCAGCACCGCGCCGTTGTCGGGATCGGGCAGGGAGACGACTGGCGCCGATGCGATCAGGCTGTCGGTAAACGACGCCTCGACGAAGCGCGCCTGCGGCGTGCCGCGCGCGGCGAAGAATTCCTCGTTGCGCGCCACCAGCTGCACCCGCTCGCCGCTGCGGCGAAAGAACGCGACGTGCGAGCGGCCCATCTGGTTGCCGTAGAGCCCGCGCTCGCCGATGCTGCGCGCGATGTTGAAGCTGAAGAAGAACGGCTCATCGAACTGCCCCGGACGCAGCTCGATCCAGACCTTGTCGTCCTTGCGGTGCAGCGTGAAATGGCCCGGCTGCGCCACGGCATCCTTGAGCACTTCGCGGTAGGGGCGCGGTCGCGGGCTCGGCGCCACCGGGCCCGCAGGTGCCGCGGGCGCCGCAGCCGTTTCGGTTTCGGCGGCATGGCCGGCCGGCGATTGCCCCTGGGCGAGCGTCGCCGCCAGGGCAAGCACGGCGGCGACGGCAGCCTGGCGGGCGCGATGCATCGCGGCTGAGCTCAGCAGCCCTGCAGCAGCTGCCGGGCGAAGGTTTCGCGCGCCGCGCGCACCGCCGGCGTCACGAGCACCGCGACATTCGAGAACGTGCCGTCGTGGTCCACCCGCGCCACGGCGAGCGCCTCGCCGCTGCGCGATCGCACGATCACCTCGGTCGAACTGCTGCCTACGGTGCGCTCCTCGGCCGTCTGCCCGTCGCGGGCGCGCGCATTGCGCCCGATGCAGATGGCCGCCGCGTAGGGCGAATTGGCGATGCGGTAGGTGAACCGGTCGCCCTGATCGGGCGGGCGTTCGGGTGTCGGCGCGCACGCGGCGAGCAGTGCCGCCAGGCCCATCGGGGCGAGCGTTCTTCGCATGGGGCGCAGTATAAACATCCGCGCGGTGCCTACGCGGGGCGCCGCGCGCTGAACGCCGGGACGAGGAGCTTCACCGCAGCGAGGCCGCCGAAATAGAGCGCGCCGAACGCGATCACGCGATGCGGCTCCTCGAGCCACACGCCGCCGCCCGAGAGTCCGAGCGAGGGCACGAGCTCGGGCGGGATGCCGAAATGCGGCAGTGGCGTGTCCACCGTGGCGACGACGCCGCCCAGATACAGCACCACCGACACCGCCCAGAACACGATCTGCCGCGTGCGCTCGTTTTCGAGCGGCAGCGGATCGATCCAGATCGATCCCAGGCGCGAGCCGATCAGCCAGGCAAACGCGCCGAGCGGCCACCATTCGCCGAAGCCGGCGGCCCAGGCGAGCACGAACAGCAGGTAGAACAGGCTGAGGCCCAGCACGCACAGCGTGCGCTTGCTGCGGCTCGCCTCCGGGTCGTAGACCAGCACGGCGAAGAAGCCGCTCGAATGCACCACCAGGAATTCGAGCAGCATCACGATCAGCCCGGTCTTGACCGCGTCGGCGCCGAAGCGCAGCGGCTCGAGCCAGGTGAGCACGAACAGCCCGCAGGTGAGCGCATCGGGCAGCGCCAGCGCCAGGCGGCGCGGGAGCGAAGCGCGCACCGGCGCCGCGGCGTCGTCGCTCAACCCACCCACGCCCGGGCGTTGCGGAAAATGCGCATCCACGGCGAATCCTCCGCCGCGCGCTCCGGCGCCCAGGACATCTGCACCGTGCGGAAGACGCGCTCCGGATGCGGCATCACGATGTTGAATCGCCCGTCCGGCGTGGTCAGGCCGGTGATGCCCTGCGGCGAACCGTTCGGGTTGAGCGGGTAGCGCTCGGTCGGCTGCCCGCGATGGTCGACGAAGCGCAGGCTCACCAGCGACGCGGCGAGCGATGCCGCCTCCGGCCGCGCGAACTCGGCACGGCCTTCGCCGTGCGCGGTGGCGATCGGCATGCGGCTGCCCGCCATGCCGGCGAACAGGATCGACGGTCCCGGTACCACCTCCACCATGACGAAGCGCGCCTCGAACTGCTCGGAGCGGTTGCGCGCGAACACCGGCCAGTGCTCCGCGCCCGGAATGATCGCCTTCAGCGCCGCCATCATCTGGCAGCCGTTGCAGGAGCCGAGCGCGAAGGTGTCGCTTCGCTGGAAGAAACGCTCGAACTCGGCGCGCGCCCGGGCGTGATACAGGATCGACTTCGCCCAGCCCTGGCCGCCGCCCAGCACGTCGCCGTAGGAAAAGCCGCCGCAGGCGGCGAGCCCGCGGAAGCCCTGCAGCGTGACGCGTCCCGCGAGCACGTCCGACATGTGCACGTCGACGGCCTCGAACCCGGCGCGATCGAAGGCCGCGGCCATCTCCACCTGGCTGTTCACGCCCTGCTCGCGCAGCACCGCCAGGCGCGGGCGCGCGCCGCGCGCGATGTACGGCGCCGCGATGTCCTCGCCCGCGTCGTAGCCGAGCGCAAAATGGATTCCGGGGTCGCGCGCGTCGAGGATGCGGTCGTATTCCTCCTGCGCGCATTGCGGGTCGTCGCGCAGCGCCTGCATGCGCCAGGTGGTTTCCGACCAGGCGCGCTGCAGCGCCACGCGCGCTTCGGCGAACAGCGTGCGCGCGTCACGCACGATGCAGATTTCGTCGCGCGCGTTGGGCAGGCCGATCACCTGCGCGCAGTGCGCGACGCCGGCGGCGCGCAGCGCGTCCATGACGCGGCCGCGGTCGGCGGCGCGCACCTGCAGCAGCGCGCCCAGTTCCTCGGCAAACAACGCGGCGAGCACGCGCTCCGCGCCGCGGCCGGCAAGCTGACGGTCGCTGTCGCGCTTGAAGGCGTCGACGTCGTCGGCCGCGGCGTCGAAGGCGAGCGCATCGAGATTGAGCGTCACGCCGCAGCGTCCGGCGAACGCCATCTCGCAGGCCGCCGCGAACAGCCCGCCGTCCGAGCGGTCGTGGTAGGCGAGCAGCAGGTCCGCGGCGGCGAGCGCCTGGATCGCCTCGAACAGTCCCTTCACCAGCGCTGGATCGTCGGCATCGGGGCAGACCTCGCCGAAGCGCGACCAGGCCTGCGCCAGGATCGAGCCGCCGAGGCGGTTGCGGCCGCAGCCGAGGTCGACCAGGATCAGCTCGGTGTCGCCGCAATCGGTGCGCAGCTGCGGCGTGAGCGTGCGGCGCGCATCTTCCACCGGCGCGAACGCCGAAACGATGAGCGACAGCGGCGCCACCACCTCGCGCCCGCCCCAGGCGGTGCGCATGGACAGCGAATCCTTGCCCACCGGGATCGAGACGCCGAGCGCCGGGCAGAATTCGAGCGCCACCGCCGCCACGGTGTCGTAGAGCGCGGCATCCTCGCCGGGATAGCCGGCAGCGGCCATCCAGTTGGCCGACAGCTTGACGCGATCGAGCGCGGCGATGCGCGCCGCGGCGAGATTGGTGATCGCCTCGGCGACCGCCATGCGGCCCGAGGCCGGGCCGTCGATCAGCGCGAGCGGCGTGCGCTCGCCGATGGCGAAGGCCTCGCCCGCGTAAGCGGAAAAATCGAGCAGCGTCACCGCGCAGTCGGCCACCGGCGTCTGCCAGGGACCGACGAACGGATCGCGCGAGCACAGTCCGCCGACGCTGCGATCGCCGATCGCGATGAGGAAAGTCTTGTCCGCCACCGCGGGATGGCGCAGCACGCGATACGCAGCCTCCTTCAGGTCGATGCCTTCGAGCGAGAGCGGCTCCAGCGCCCGCTTCAGGCGCCGCGCCTCGCGCAGCATCTTCGGCGGCTTGCCGAGCACCACGCCGAGCTCCATGTCCACGGGCGTGGCGCCGAGCTGCGGATCCGCCACCGTGAGCCGGCCGTCGGCGCTGGCCGTGCCCAGCACCGCGAACGGGCAGCGCTCGCGCTCGCAGATGCGGCGGAAGCGCTCGAGCGCCGCGGGCGCGAGCGCCAGCACGTAGCGCTCCTGCGCCTCGTTGCACCAGATCTCGCGCGGCGACATGCCCGAGTCTTCCGAGGGCGCCGCGCGCAGGTCGAGGCGCGCGCCGCGCCCCGCGCCGTGCACCAGTTCGGGCAGGGCGTTCGACAGCCCGCCGGCGCCGACGTCGTGGATGGAAAGGATCGGATTGGCGTCGCCGAGCTGCCAGCAGCGGTCGATCACCTCCTGCGCGCGGCGCTGCATTTCCGCGTTGCCGCGCTGCACCGAATCGAAATCGAGGTCCTCCACGTTGGCGCCCGCGCCCATGGAAGACGCCGCGCCGCCGCCCATGCCGATCAGCATGCCGGGCCCGCCGAACTGCGCGAGCAGAGCGCCCTCCGGCAGCGGCGCCTTGGCCGATTGCGCGGCGGCGATGCTGCCGACGCCGCCCGCGAGCATGATCGGCTTGTGGTAGCCGCGCAGCACGCCGCCCACGCGCTGCTCGAAGGTGCGGAAATAGCCGGCGAGGTTGGGGCGGCCGAATTCGTTGTTGAACGCGGCCGCGCCGACCGGCCCCTCGGTCATGATGGCGAGCGCGCTCGCGATGCGGCCGGGCTTGCCGGGGTCGTCCGCTTCCCACGGCTGCTCGCCGCCGGGGATGCGCAGGTGCGACACCGAAAAGCCGTTAAGGCCCGCCTTGGGCCTGGCGCCGCGGCCGGTCGCGCCCTCGTCGCGGATTTCGCCGCCGGCGCCGGTGGCCGCCCCCGGAAACGGCGCGATCGCCGTCGGGTGATTGTGCGTCTCGCATTTCAGCACGCTGTGCAGCAAGGCGGGATGGGCGCGATAGCGGCCGTCGCCGCCGGGATGGAAACCGAGCGCCTCGCGGCCCTGCATGATCGCCGCGTTGTCGGCATAGGCCAGCACCGTGCCCTGCGGATGGGCGGCGTGCGTATGGCGGATCATCGCGAACAGCGATTGCGGTTTGGCCTCGCCGTCGACGATCCAGTCGGCGTTGAAGATCTTGTGCCGGCAATGCTCCGAGTTCGCCTGCGCGAACATGGTGAGCTCGGCGTCGGTGGGGTCGCGGCCCATGGCGCGGAAGGCGCGCTGCAGGTAGTCGATCTCGTCGGCCGCGAGCGCAAGCCCGAGCGCGCGGTTGGCTTCCTCCAGCCGCGCGAGCGCGAGCGTCTGCAGCGGCCGCGGCGCGACGTGGCGGAAGAGCCGCGCCGCGTCTTGCAGCTGCGCCAGCACGGTCTCGGTCATGCGATCGTGCAGCAGCGCGGCCAGCGCGGCGCGCGCCGCGGGCGCGACTTCGCCTTCGAGCAGGAACAGGGTGCCGCGCTCGATGCGCCGCACGCGCGCAAGGCCGCAGTTGCGGGCGATCTCGGTGGCTTTCGAAGACCAGGGCGAAATGGTGCCGATGCGCGGCACGACGAGAAAGCGCGCGGCCTCCGGACTGCCCTCCCGCGGCGCTGCACCGTAAGCGAGCAGGCGCTCGAGCAGCCGCGTGTCCTGCGGCGCGAGCGCGCCGTCGGTTTCGGCGAAATGCCAGTATTCGGCGCGCAGGCCGCGAATGCCGTGCTGGATCGCCTGGAGCTGCGGCAGGAGCTTGGCGACGCGGAACTCCGACAGCGCGCAGGCACCGCGGAGTTGCAGGATCGATGACATTCCAGGCAGGCCGGTGAAACCGGATTATACCGGCAGGCGCAGGATCACTTGCGCAGGATCGGGTCCTGGATTTTGCCGCCGATGGCGAGCGTCGCGCGCAGCGTCTGGGCGGGCGTCTTGAGATCCGCGATGATGCGTCCCGAGAGCGTGCCGCCGCCGATGATGTCGAGGCTCGCGCCGGCGTTCATGGCGCCGGCGGCGATGGTGATGTTGCGCAGCTGCACCGAGCCGGCCTGGTACTGGCCCTGCGCCGTGAGCTCGTTGAACAGCGTCCGTCCGCTGCTCTGCCCGCCCGCGGTCTGGATCGCGCGCCCGAGATCGAAACTGCCGAGCACGCCCTTGTCGATCTTGAAGCTGCCCTCCAGGCGCGCGCTCTCGCCGAGCCTGTCCGGCGCCGCGCCGCTCATGGAATACAGGCCGCGCCCTTCGGCCCGTCCCTCGGACACCAGGGCGGGCGCAAACACCGCGGCATTCAGATTCCGCGCGCGCAGCTCGCCGTCGACCGACCAGGCAGCCCCCCAGCGCAGGCGCGCCGTGCCCGACACCACGCCCTCGTAGAGGCGGCCGTCGAACGCGGCAACGTCGAGCCCCTGCCGCGTGGCGCTGCCCTTGACGCCGAAATCCGACAGCGTAATTCCCGGCGCGAACGGAACCTGGAAGCTTTCCGCGCCGCCCTCGATGTTCAACGTGCCGCCGGTCGGCACCATCTTGATCTGCAGCCGGTCGGCGCCGCTCAGCGTGACCGCCTGCAACGCGCCGTTGCCGCCGACCACGATGTCGGCATCGAGCTCCGGCAGGGTCAGCGGCCCCGCGAGCTTCACGCGTTTGGCGGTGACGCGCGCGATCCTGAGGCCGTCACCCTGCAGCGCGCCGAACAGCAGGTCACCGAGCTGCGCCTGCGCCATCGTCAGGCCCTCGAGCTCGACGCGGTCGAACGACTTGCGCTCCCCCGTCAGGCTGCCGATCCCGGTGTGCGCGCGCACCAGGCCGATCTGCGTGCCCTCGCCCACCGAAACGCGATCGAGCTTGACCTGCAGCCCGGTGATGAGCGACAGGTGCGCGCCGCCGATGCGCACCGGCACGCCCAGCGCTGCGGAGGCCGCCTTTTCGTAGCTCACGGTCGAAAGCGGGACCACATGCAGGGCCGCGATGCCCACGGCGAGCAGCGCCACCAGGCCGATCGCGCCGTACTTGATCCACGCCGTGGAGCGCCGCCGCGCCGCCGGCGCCATCGCGGCGAACTCGTCGGCTTCGGCGCGCGTCTGCGCGAGGATTTCGACGCGACGCTGCGGCTGCTTGCCGCCCGGCGCCTCGGCCTGCGTCGCCGGTTGCGGCAGCTCCTCCGGCATCGGTTTGCGCTCGCGCTTGCCGGCGGCCTGCTCGAGCGCCTTGCGCTCGCGCTCGATCTCCTGGAGGTCGAGCTCGTCGTCGCCGATCTGCAGGTCTTCATCGAGCGCGTGCTCGAGCACGGTGCCGGCGACCGCTTCCCTGGCGCGCTGCCGGTGTTCCTCCGCCTCCAGCTGCTGCTCGCGCAGCGCGGCGCTCTGGGCCTCGCGCTCCGCGGCGCTCAGCGAGCGGCGCGCCTGCTCCTCGCGCGCGCGCCGCCGTTCGTCTTCGGCCTCGCGGCGCGCTTCCTCGAGCGAGCGCGCTCGCGGGCTCTCGGCCGCGGCGGCGGGCGGCGGCGCAGCCGCCTTCGCCGCGTCTTCCCGGGCCGCGCGCGCCGCCTCCAGCGCCGCGCGCCGGGCCGCTTCGCGTGCCGGCCCGGCGGCTTCCTCGGCCGAGCGCTCGGCTGCATCCCTGGCCGTGCGCTCCTTCATCTCGCGCGCCTCGTGCGCGGCGCGCTCCTGCGCTTGCTGCGCGTCGCGCTGCGCCGCCTCGGCCGCCTGGTTCGCCGCGTCGTCGCGCTGGGAAAACGAATCGAGATCCGCGAGCAGCGACTCGTCGAGCGAGGCCGCGCTGGTGGCCTTGGCGACCAGCGCGCGCGCGCTGGCCGCCCGCTTGCGGCCCGCATCGTCATCCGCCGACTGTTCGCTCTCGCGGCGGCGTCGCGCCTCGTCCTCCTCGCGCCGCCGGCGTTCCTCGCCGTCGCGCGCGTGCCGTTCGGCATCCTCCCTTCCCCTGCGCTCGCTTTCTTCGCGCGCATGGCGCTCCTGCTCGAGCCGGCGGCGCAATTCCTCGGCCTCGCGCTGCGCCTTCTCTTCGGTCTCGCGCAGTGCACGCTCCTGCGCCGCGCGCTCCTGCTCCAGCTGGCGCCGCAGCTCCACGGCCTCGCGCTGCGCCCGTTCCTCGGCTTCCTGGCGCGCGCGCGCCTGCGCCTCGCGCTCGGCCGCTTCCTGCGCCTGGCGTTGCGCTTCGGTTTGCGCGCGCCGCTCGGCTTCTTCCCGCGTCCGGCGCTCGCTTTCCTCCTTCGCCTGACGCTCGGATTGTTCCCTCGCCCGGCGCTCCTGCTCGAGCTGGCGCCGCAGCTCTTCGGCCTCGCGCTGCGCCTTTTCCTCGGCCTCCCGGCGCGCCCGCTCCTGCGCCTCGCGCTCGGCCGCTTCCCGGACCCGGCGCTGCGCTTCGGATTGCGCCCGCCGGTCGGCTTCTTCCTTCGCCTTGCGCTCGGCTTCTTCGCGCGCCCGCCGCTCGGCTTCTTCCTTCGCCTTGCGCTCGGCTTCTTCGCGCGCCCGCCGCTCGGCTTCTTCGCGCGCGGCGCGTTCGGCTTCGGCTTTGGCACGGCGTTCGGTTTCCTCGCGCGCCCGGCGCTCTTCCTCGGCGCGCACCCGCTGCGCCTCGAGCTCGCGGCGCAGGGCGTCGGCTTCGCGCTGCGCTTTCTCCTCCGCATCGCGGCGGGCGCGCTCCTGCGCTTCGCGCTGGCGCTCGGCCAGTTCCCGCGCCTGACGCTCGGCTTGCTCGCGCGCCTTGCGCTCGGCCTCCAGGCGCGCGCTCAATTCCGCCTCGATCCGCGCCTTCTCGGCGGCTTCGTGCTGCGCGCGCGCGAGCGCTTCGCGTTCGCGCGTGGCAGCGGCCTGACGCTCCTGCTCCGCCGCCTCCGCCAGGGCCCGCGCCTCCGCCTCCGCCCGGGCTTTCGCTTCCGCCGCGGCGCGCACCGCCGCCTCGCGCGCGGCCTTGATCGTCGCCTCGGCCTCGGCGCGGATGCGCGCTTCCGACTCGGCGCGTGCGCGCGCCTCGGTTTCGGCACGCGCCGCCGCCCTGGCTTCGGCCTCGGCACGCGCCTTGGCCTCGGCTTCGGCGCGCGCTCGCGCCACGGCTTCGTCGCGCGCACGGTAATCGGTCTCGGAGCGCTCCTTCTCGCGGCGCTCGGCCTCGGCGCGCGCCTGTGCCGCCAGGTCCACCACGGGCTTGGGCGGCGGTGCCGCGCCCTTGGCGGCCAGCCGCGTGAAATCGAGCTCCTCTTCCTGCTCTTCCTGCGGCGGGGCAGCGGCCGGCTTGGCCTTCGCCGCCGCCGCGGGCGCGACCGGCCGGGCACCGCTCGTAGTGACCTCGCGGATGAATCCGTCCTTGTCCAGCTGCTGGATCAGGGCCTGGAATTTCGCCGGCGGCGTCTTGTCGAATTTCTGCTGCAGGTCGGCGAAAGTGGTCTTGCCGTCGACCTGGGTGAGCACCGCGCGCTCGCTGCGTGACAGCAGCCCCGTCTTGCCCGTGGCTTCCTGTACACCCTTTCCAGTCTTGGAAAAGATGGCGTAAGGATTGATGTCTGCGGGTGGCGTGGGTGACGGCATGGCCTATGGCGTGGCGCTCTTATTATAAGCAGCACAGGGCCGGGCCCGCTTTCGCGGCCGCCCGCCCGCCGATGCTAGACTGGCCTGCCTTGCCGCAAGCACCCGCTTCACTTCAGCTGACGCTGCTCCTCGGTTTCCTGATCGCATTGGTGGCGCTCGGCATCGATTCCACAGTGCCCGCGCTGCCCGCGGTCGCGATCGCACTGGGCTCGGCGCCTGGCGCGGCGCAGTTGACGCTGACCGGCCTGTTCGCGGGGGTCGCCTGCGGCCAGCTCGCCTGGGGCCCGCTCTCGGACCGCTATGGCCGCAGGCCCACGCTCTATGGCGGGCTGGCGCTGATGGCGCTCGCCAGTCTCGCCAGCGCGCTGGCGGCGGACGTGGCGACGCTCGCCTGGCTGCGGTTCGCGCAGGGTATCGGCCTGTCCTGCGGGCCGGTGATCGGGCGCTCCATCGTGCGCGACCTGTACAGCCACGAGCAGGCGGCCCGTCTGCTCTCGCGCATGACGATCGTGTTCGGCTTCGTGCCGGTGTTCGCGCCGCTCGCCGGCAGCGCCCTGCTCGATGCGGCCGGCTGGCAGGCGGTCTTCTGGCTGCATGCGGCCATCGCGCTGGCCCTCGTCACGGCAAGCGGGCGCGTGCTGGCGGAAACTGCGCCGCGGCGCCGCGCGATCGAAAGTCCGCTCGCCATGGCGCTCGGCTATGCCCGACTGCTCGGCCAACGCGCCTTCCTGGCGCCGTTTCTCGTGATGCTGGGGGTGCAGCTCGGCATCATCGCGTTCGTGACCAATTCGGCGGTGACGCTGATCCGCGGCTTCGGCCTGACGCCGTACCAGTACAGCTTCGTGTTCGCGCTGGTGATGCTGGGCCAAATCGGCGGCGCGTTCGCCGGCAGCCGCCTGGTGACGCGGCACGGCGTGCGTGCCATGCTGCGCCTGGGCGCGGCGTTCGCCGCCTGCGCCGGAATCGCGGTCGCGGCGCTCGCCTGGATCGACGTCAGGCACTGGGCCGCCGTGGCGCTGCCGATGTGCGCGTACCTGTTCGCGGCAAGCCTCGTCATTCCGAACGCCACGGCGGCGGCGCTGCAGCCGTTCCCGGAGCGCGCCGGCAGCGCCTCGTCGCTCATGGGCGCCCTCGCCTTCGGCGTCGGCGCGCTGCTCGGCGCCGTGCTCGGCTGGTCTTTTGACGGCAGCGCGCGGCCGATGGCCAGTGCCGCGGCGCTGGGCGGCGCGGCAGCCTGGCTGGCGATCGGGCTCCTGCCGCCGCAAACCGCGCAGGCCCATGGACCGCGTTGACTGCGTCGTGGTCGGCGCGGGGCTCGTGGGCCTCGCGGTGGCGCGCGCGCTGGCGCTCGCCGGAAGGGAAGTCGTGATCCTCGAGGCCGAGGATGCGATCGGCACCCACACCAGCTCGCGCAACTCCGAGGTGATTCACGCCGGCATCTACTACCCGCAGGGTTCGCTCAAGGCGACGGCCTGCCTGCGCGGGCGCGAGCGCCTCTACGCCTATTGCGCGCAGCACGGCGTGCCGCATCGCCGCTGCGGCAAGCTGATCGTCGCTACGCAGGCGCATCAGCTCGCCGAATTGCGCGCGATCCAGGCCCGGGCGCAGGCCAACGGCGTCAACGACGTGGTCTGGCTGGAGCGCGCCGCGGCGCGCGGGCTCGAGCCGGCGATCGAATGCGTCGCGGCGCTGCATTCGCCCGCCACCGGGATCGTCGACAGCCACGCGCTGATGCTGGCGTATCTCGGCGATGCCGAGCGCGCCGGCGCGATGCTCGCGCTGGCGAGCCCGCTGCGGGCTGCACGCATCGCCGAGGACGGCATCGAGCTCGAGGTCGGCGGCGCCGCGCCGACGCGCATCATCGCGCGGCACCTGGTCAACAGCGCCGGCCTCAGGGCGCCGAGCGTGGCGCGGTGCATCGAGGGTTTCCCGGCCGCCCTCGCGCCGCGCGAACTCTATGCCAAGGGCAATTACTATTCGCTGCGCGGGCGCGCGCCGTTTGCGCGCCTGGTTTACCCGGTGCCTGAACCTGGCGGGCTGGGCGTGCACGTCACGCTCGACCTCGGGGGACAGGCGCGCTTCGGTCCGGACGTCGAATGGGTCGAGCGCATCGAGTACTCGGTCGATCCCGCGCGCGCTGCAGCGTTCTACGGCGCCATCCGGCGCTACTGGCCTGCGCTGCCGCCGGACGCGCTGGCGCCGGCGTACTGCGGCATCCGGCCGAAGATTTCGGGGCCGGGCGAGCCGGCGGCGGATTTCGTCATCCAGGGGCCCGCGCAGCACGCGATCACGGGGCTGGTGAACCTGTACGGCATCGAGTCGCCCGGATTGACAGCGTCGTTGGCGTTGGCCGATGATGTCGCGGCCCTGATTTGCCCCCAACCCCAGGAGGAAAGATGATTCATCGCCGATCGTTCATTGCCGCCGCAGTCGCGGGCCTGCTCGCGCTCACCGGCGCCGCCGCCCAGGCGCAGACCAAGTGGGACATGCCGACGCCCTACAGCGACGGCGAATTCCACACGCGCAACGTCGTCCTGTTCGCCGAAGATGTTGCCAAGCGCACCAACGGCGGCGTGGCGATCAAGGTGCACTCCACCGGCTCGCTCATCAAGCACCCCGATATCCTGCGCGCGGTCTCCACCGGCCAGGTTCCGATCGCCGAGTTCCTGCTCGGCCAGTTCGGCAACGAGGACCCGGTGTTCGCCGCAGACAACGTGCCCTTCGTCGCCACCGGATACGACAACGCCCTGAAGTTCTACCGGGCGCAGAGGCCCCTGCTGGAGAAGAAGCTCGGCGCGCGCGGACTGACGCTGCTTTACTCGGTGCCGTGGCCCGGCCAGGGCATCTACACCAAGGAGCCGCTCAAGTCGGTCGCCGACCTGAAGGGCACCAAGTTCCGCACCTACTCGCCGCTCACCGCGCGCCTGGCCGAACTCCTCGGCGCAAGCCCCACCGTGATCCAGGTGCCCGAGATCCCGCAGATGTTCGCTACCGGTGCGGTGCAGGCCATGATCACGTCGTCGGCCACCGGCACCTCGACCAAGGCCTGGGAGTTCGTGAAGAATTACTACACCACCAGTGCCTTCCACCCGAAGAACGTGGTGGTGGCGAACACGCGCGCCTTCAAGGGCCTGCCCAAGGCGCAGCAGGACGCGGTGCTCGCCGCGGCCAAGGCCGCCGAGCCGCGCGGCTGGGAGATGTCCAAGGCGCGCGAGAAAGAAGGCGACGAGCTGCTCGCCAAGAACGGCATGGCGGTGCGCGCGCCCGATCAGGCGATGAAGGACGCGTTCGCCAAGGTCGGCGCGCAGATGGCACAGGAATGGGAGAAGTCTGCCGGCGCCGACGGCCAGGCCATACTCAAGGCCTATAGAAAGTAACTTGAGGCGGCTCCTCGACCGCCTCTACGCCGCGAGCGCCTGGCTCGCGGCGGCGTGCCTGGCGAGCATCGCGCTCACGATGCTCGCGCAGGCCGGCATGCGCGAGGTCGGCCTGCTGCTGCGCGGCGCCGACGACATCGTGGGCTGGCTTTGCGCGGCGAGCGCCTTTCTCGCGCTCGCCGCCACCTTCCGCCACGGCGAACTGGTGCGCGTGGGCCTGATCATCGACCGGCTGCCGCCCGCGGCGCGGCGACGTGCCGAGCTCGCGGCGCTGGGGGCCGCGGTGCTGACGGTCGGCTACATCCTGTGGGCAGCGGTGAGCTTCGTCTATCAGAGCTGGCAGTTCGACGAGGTGGCGCAAGGCCTGATCCAGATCCCGATCTGGATGCCGCAGCTGAGCTTCGTCATCGGCGCCCTGATTTTCTTCGTCGCCGTATGCGACGAGTTCGTGGTGCTCATCGCCGGCGGCACGCCCGCCTACCGCAAGGCCGAGCAGGCGCACCGCGCGGGCGCCGACCTCGAGGAGGCGCCCTGATGGGCACGCTCGCCATCGGCGCCATCCTCTTCGTGCTGCTCATCGCGCTGCTCGGCGGCGGGCTGTGGATCGCGATGGCGATGAGCGTGGTCGCCTGGAGCGGGCTGCAGTTCTTCACCAGCAGCCCGCCCGACGTCAACCTGTTCCAGGCTTTCTGGGGCTCGAACGCGTCCTGGACGCTCGCCGCGCTGCCGATGTTCGTGTGGATGGGCGAAATCCTGTTTCGCACCCGATTGTCGGAGGAGATGTTCAAGGGCCTCACGCCCTGGCTCGGCTGGCTGCCGGGTCGCCTGATGCACGTCAACATCTTCGGCTGCGCCATCTTCGCCGCCGTGTGCGGGTCATCGGCCGCCACCTGCGCCACCATCGGCAAGGTGGCGCTGCCCGAGCTCGCCAAGCGCGGCTACGACGAGCGCACCAGCCTCGGGTCGCTGTGCGGCGCGGGCACGCTCGGGCTGCTGATTCCGCCCTCGATCATCATGATCGTCTACGCCGTGGCGGCCGAAGTGTCGATCCTCAAGATGTTCCTCGCCGGGGTCTTTCCGGGCGTGCTGCTGGTGGCGCTGTTTTCCGGCTACATCGTGGTCTGGGCGCTGCTCAATCCGGGCAAGACGCCCACCGCGGTGGAGCCGATGAGCTTCGGCGAGCGCGTGCGCCGCGCGAAGCACCTGATCCCCTGTCTCGTGCTCATCGCCTTCATCATGGGCGTGATGTTCACCGGCGTGGCCACCGCCACCGAGGCCGCCGCCTTCGGCGTGTTCGGCGCGCTCGCCATCGCCTGGTGGAGCGGCTCGCTCACGCGCAGCAGCTTCCTCACCAGCCTGATGGGCGCCACGCGCCTGTCGTGCATGATTCTGTTCATCCTCGCCGGCGCGTCGTTCCTGTCCTCGTGCATGGCCTTCACCGGGATCCCGCGCGCGCTCGCGGAGTGGGTCGCGGCCTCGCAGTTCAGCCCCCATGCGCTGATCCTCGTGCTCGCCATCCTCTACATCCTCATGGGCATGGCGATGGACGGCATCTCCATGATCGTCCTCACCACCTCGATCGTGCTGCCGATGATCCAGGCCGCGGGATTCGATCTCATCTGGTTCGGCATCTTCATCGTGCTGCTGGTGGAGATCGGCCAGATCACGCCACCGGTCGGCTTCAACCTGTTCGTCCTGCAGACCATGGCGAAGCGCGAGGCGAACTACGTCGCGCGCGCCGCGATTCCGTTCTTCTTCATGATGCTATTGGCGATCGTCATCATCACCGCCGTTCCCCAGCTCGCCACCTGGCTGCCCGACGCGGTCCTCGGCGTGACCAAGCAATGACGCGGCCTGCTGCGCGGCGCCGCGACGCACGTCTGATCCAGGTTAAGACGCCCGATGGCGCGCTTGCGTAGAATCGCATCATGTCGCAGCCGATTTACCTGACCGAGGACATCCGCCGCATCGAGCAGGCCGCGGGCGAGACCCCGCCGCCGCTGATGGAACGCGCCGGCGCCGCCGCGGCGGACCTCGCCGCGCAGCTGCTCACCGACCGCGCCAAGGACGTGCTGGTGCTCGCCGGCCCGGGCCACAACGGCGGCGACGCGCGCGTCGTGGCGCGGCTGCTCGCGGAGCGGTTTTTCCGGGTGACGCTGGCGACGTGCGCTGCGGAAGTTCCGCCCGGGCGGCGCTGGGGCCTGCTGGTCGACGGGCTGTTCGGCATCGGCCTGGCGCGCCCCGTCGAGGGCGACTACGCAGCCCTGGTGCAGCTGGCCAACGCGCAGAGCTGCCCGGTGCTCGCGCTCGACATCCCGAGCGGCATCGCGTCGGATACCGGCCAGGTGCTCGGCCAGGCGGTGCGCGCCACGCATACCATCACGTTCATCGCCCTCAAGCCCGGACTGCTGACGCTCGATGGCCCGGACCACTGCGGCGTGGTTCACGTCGCCGGCCTCGCGCTGGACCCCGCCGCGCGGGTCGCAACGCAAGGCTGGGTCGCGGCACCCGAGCTGTTCGCGCAGGCGCTCAGGCCGCGCCCGCGCAATTTCCACAAGGGACAGGCCGGTTCGCTCGCGATTCTCGGCGGCGCCGCCGGCATGACGGGGGCTGCGCTGCTCGCCGGGCGCGCGGCGCTGCAGCTCGGCACCGGCCGCGTCTATGTCGGCCTGCTCGACCAGCAGGCTCCCGCGCTCGACAGCGGTGCGCCGGAATTGATGCTGCGCCATCCCGACGAGGCGCTCGGCATGGCGCTGGACGCGCTCGTCGTCGGCCCCGGACTCGGCCAGGGCGAGCGCGCCGAGACGCTGCTCGCGGCCGCGCTTGCGAGCGACATTCCGTGCGTGCTCGATGCGGACGCGCTCAACCTGATCGCCGAAAACAGCGACCTGCGGCATGCCTGCGCACGGCGCGCGGCCGAGACGCTCGTCACGCCGCATCCCGGCGAGGCGGCACGCCTGCTCGCGCTGAGTCCCGCCGCCGTGCAGGCCGACCGGCTCGGCGCGGCGCGCACGCTGGCCGCAAACCTCAACGCGCACGCCGTGCTCAAGGGCAACGGCAGCGTCATCGTGGCGCGCGATGGCCACTGGTTCATCAATACCACCGGCAACCCGGGCATGGCTTCCGCCGGCATGGGCGACGTGCTGGCGGGAATACTCGGCGCGCTGCTGGCACAGGGCTGCGCGGGCGAAGCGGCGCTCACCCTCGGCGTGCACCTGCATGGCGCGGCGGCCGATGAACGCGTGGCCGCGGGCGACGGTCCCGTGGGGCTCGCGGCGGGCGAGCTGATCGCGCCGGCACGCCGACTGTGGAACGCCTGGCTGCGCGGCGGCGCGCGCTCTGGCAGCCCTTAAGGCGTGTTCAAGCGACCCGGACCCGCGCCACCGGCTCGGGGTACGGATAAAGCATGTTGAGCGCGATCGACTGGTGGTTCGCCTGCACGATGCGCACGTGCTCGCGGCGCAGCTCGCGCGCGTGCCGCACGCCGCAGGAGTGCGCGATCATGTCGATCTCGCGGTTCATGTTGATGCAGTAGTTGGCGACGCGCTGGAACTTCTCCTGCACCACCAGCGCGCGCTGCAGGCGCTTGTTGTGGGTGGTGACGCCGGTCGGGCAGGTGTTCTGGTGGCAGCGCAGCGCCTGGATGCAGCCGAGCGCGAACATGAAGCCGCGCGCGGTGTTGACGAAATCGGCGCCGACCGCCAGCGCCCAGGCGGCGCGCGCCGAGGTCACCAGCTTGCCGGAGGCGACCACGCGCACGCGCTGGCGCAGCCCCGACTCGATGAGCGCATCCACCACGCGCGGCAGCGCCTCGTCGATCGACAGGCTCATGTGATCGGCGAGCGCCTGCGGCGCCGCTCCCGAGCCGCCCTCGCCGCCGTCGATGACGAGGAAGTCGGGCGCGAACTCCAGGCCGCGGCGGTGCACCGTGTCGGCGAGCTCGTTCATGAAACGCCAGCCGCCGATCGCCGTCTTCACGCCCACCGGGCGCCCGGTGAGATCGCGGATGCGCGCGATGCTCTCCACCAGCTCGCTCATGCTGGAGATGTCGCGATGGCGATTGGGGCTGATCGAGTCGCGCCCCGCCGGGATGCCGCGGATGTGCGCGATCTCCGGCGTCACCTTGCGCCCGGGCAACACGCCGCCCTTGCCGGGCTTGGCGCCCTGCGAGAGCTTGATCTCGAACGCCTTCACCACCTTCGAGAGCTCGAGCAGGCGCTCCGGATCGAGGCTGCCCTGGGCGTCGCGCAGCCCGTACTTCGCCGTGCCGATCTGCATGATGATGTCGCAGCCGCCATCCAGATGGTAGGGCGAGAGGCCGCCCTCGCCCGTGTCCAGCCAGCAGCCGGCCACCGCCGCACCGCGCGAGAGCGCGCTGACCGCGGGCGCCGAAATCGCCCCGTAGCTCATGCCGCTGATATTGACGATCGAGCGCGCCTCGAAGGGATCGCGGCAGTAACCCTCGCCGAGCGCGAGCGCGGCGCTCGGCAGGCGCTCCTCCTCCAGCACCGGGAAGGGATGATTGACGAAGATCAGGGCGCCGGGCTCGTGCAGGTTGTAGGTGGAGCCGAAGCCGATCGTGCCGCCCTCGTTCTTCGCCAGGCGGTAGGCCCAGGCGCGCGTGGCGCGGTTGAACGGCATCTCGTCGCGGTCGCCGGTGAAGAAATACTGGCGGAAGTACTCGCCGAGCTGCTCGAAGAAATAGCGCAGGTGCCCGATCACCGGGTAGTTGCGCAGCACGCCGTGCTTCTTCTGCGTGATGTCGCGGACAAAGATGAACGCGATCCACAGCAGCAGCGCGAGCGCCGCGAGCGTGCCGATGCCGTAGGACAGGATGTCCATCACCATGCCGGGGTTGCCTCCCTGGCGGCAATGATACGCCGGCCGCGACGCGCGCGTCCGGCGCGCGCTCAGCCGCCGAGCGTGCGCACGACGTCGAAGATTTCGGCCGCGTGATGCCGGGGATTGACCCCGTACGCCGCGTGCCGCACGACGCCCCGCTTGTCGATGACGAAGGTCGAGCGCACCAGGTTCTCGCGCCGCACGCCGTCGGTCTCCTTTTCCTGCAGCACGCCGTAGAGGCGGCAGACATCGCCGTCCGGATCGGCGAGCAGCCGGATCGAAAGCCCGTTGCGGTCGCGGAACTCGGCGTGCGTCAGGCAGTCGTCGCGCGAGACCCCCAGGATGACGCAGTCGTGCCGCACGAACTGGTCCTCGTGGTCGGAAAAATCGCAGGCCTCGAGCGTGCAGCCCGGCGTGCCGTCGCGCGGATAGAAGAACAGCACGACGTTGCGCTTGCCCTTGAACGACGCGAGCTTCACCGGCTGCATGTCGGCGTCGTGCAGCGCGAAGGCGGGAGCGGTTTGACCCTTCTGGATCATGATCGTGGGCGTGCGCGATTCTAAAGCACGCGCAATGCCGGTTGACAAGCCGTCTGTGGTGCGCGAGCCACAGCCGCAGCGCGGATACAATCGCGCCATGCGGCAGCGCTGGCTCGGCGGTTTGTCGACGCGCGAATTCCTGCGGCAGCATTGGCAGAAGCGGCCGCTGCTCGCGCGCGCAGTCGGGTTTGCGCCGGCCGGAATGCCGCAGCGCACGAAACTGCTCGCCCTCGCCTGCCGCAGCGACGTCGAGTCGCGGCTGGTGACGCGGCACGCCGGCCGCTGGCGGCTCGAGCACGGACCGTTCCGGCGCCGCCGCTTCGCCAGCCTGCCGGCACGCGACTGGTCGCTGCTCGTCAACGGCGTCAACCTGCAGGTGCCGGCGGCCGAGCGATTGCTGCGCCGCTTCGATTTCCTGCCGCAGGCCCGGCTCGATGACGTCATGGTCAGCTACGCGGCGCCGGGCGGCGGCGTCGGCCCGCATTGCGATTCTTACGACGTGTTCCTGCTGCAGGGTCCCGGCCGGCGCCTCTGGCGGCTGCAGCGCGCGCGCCGCTTCACGTTGCTCGCCGACGCGCCGCTCAGGCTGATCGCGGATTTCGCGCCGGAGGAGGAATACCTGCTCGAGCCCGGCGACCTGCTGTACCTGCCGCCGGGCTGGGCGCATGACGGCATCGCACTCGAGCCGTGCTTCACCTACTCGGTCGGCTGCCGCGCGCCGCGCGGCGCCGAACTCGCGCTGGCGATGCTGGACTACCTGCACGAGCGCGGCCTGCCGGAGGCCGAGTTCCGCGATCCGGCGCTGCGCCCGGCGGTACGCTCCGCGCAGATCGGCGCCCCGATGCTCGGCTTCGCCCGGCGCGTGCTGCGCCGCCTGCGCTGGACCTCGCGCGACGTGCAGCGCGTGCTCGGGCGCCATCTCACGACGCCAAAGCCGCACGTCGTGTTCCGGCCGCCGCGCCGGCTGCTGGGGCGTGCCGCGTTCCTGCGCCAGCTCGTTCACCGCACGGTCGTGCTCGACGCCCGGTCGGCGCTGCTGTACCGTGGCAGCACTTTTTTTCTCAACGGCGAGGACGTCGCTTCGCGCCCGGCGCAACGCCGGCCGCTCGCCCGGCTGGCCGATCGGCGGCGCGGCGCCGGCGCCGCGCTGGCCCGCGCCGGGCTGGGCGCGCAGCTCTACGCGTGGTACGGACGGGGTTATCTCGACCTGGAGCGATCGGCGTGAGCGAAGCGCGCGACGCCCCGGCGATGCCGCCCGAGTACCAGCTGTTCGAGTCCGAAGCGGACTTCCAGGCTGGCGTCGACCGGCTGCTCGAGCAGCCGGGCCGCGAACTGCGGGTGTTCGATCCCGACCTCGCCGGCCTGCGCCTCGCCTCCGCCGCCCGGGTCGCGCGCATCGAGCGCTTTCTCCAGGCAAGCCGCACGCGGCGGCTGTATCTCGCGGTGCACGACACCGACTACCTCACCAAGTATTGCCCGCGCATGCTGCAGCTGCTCAAGCGCTACTCGCATGTCATCCAGGTGCAGCGCACGCACGAGGAGATCCGCGAATTGCGCGACGCCTTCCTGGTGCTCGATACGGCGCATTTCCTGCGCCGCCCGGAGACCCGCTACTGGCGCGGCGTGATCTGCCTCAACGATCACAACGAGGCCTACGCGATGCGCGCGCGGTTTCTCGAGATCTGGGCGGCGTCCTATCCGGCGGTATCGGCCACCACGCTCGGCCTGTGAACCGCAAATTGCTATAATTTTGTTCTCGCCCGCGACTGCGGGCGGGATGCATCGGCCTCCTCAACCACACACAAGGAAATCAAAATGTACAAATCGATCCTGCTGGCCGCCGTGACGGCGGCTGCGCTGGCCGCCTGCGGCCAGGAACAGAAACCTGCGGCCACCCCCGCACCGGCCCCTGCGGCCGCGCCCGCACCGGCACCGGCGCCCGCGGCTACGCCCGCGCCGACGACCGAGCCCGCCAAGGCCCCGGACGCGGAGAAGAAAGAGGCAGTGAAGAAGTAGTCTCGGCTACGACGCACCGGGCGGCGGTCAGCGCAAGCGACCGCCGCTTTTTTTTCGCCTAACGCAGCTCGCGCCAGCCGAAACCCTCGTCCTGCGTCGCGACGCCGACCCAGTCCGGATCGCAGCCGAGCGCGCGCGCCAGCGCCGCGCGCGCCAGGTCAGGGCGGTTGTTCTGTTCCGAGAGATGGGCACAGACGACGTGCTGCAGCCGCGTGCGATCGAGCGCGCCCAGCAGCCGCTCGCTCGCGCCGTTGTCGAGATGCCCGAACGGCCCCGCGATGCGTTCCTTCAGCCATTTCGGGTAGCCCCCGCCCCACAGCAGCGGCAGATCGTGGTTGCACTCCAGCACCAGCGCGTCGCAGCCCGAGAGCGTGGCCTCCACGTGCGCCGTGGAGGCGCCGATGTCGGTCAGCACGCCCAGGCGCGATGCGCCGTCGGAGAACACGAACTGGACGGGCTCGCGCGCATCATGCGGCACGGTGAAAGGCCTCAGCTCCAGGCCGTCGAGCGCCTGCGCCGAGCGGCCGTCGATCAGCCGGACTTCGGCCGCGGCGTTGGTCTTGCCCGCCTCCTCCAGTGCGGCCCGCGTGCCGTAGCTCAGGCACAGCGGCACCGCGTGCAATGCGGCGAAGGCGAACGCGTGCCCGGCGTGATCCTCGTGCTCGTGCGTGACGACGATGGCGCTGAGTTCGGCCGGCGTCAGTCCCAGCCGCGCCAGCCGGCGTTCGGTTTCGCGCGGCGCCAGACCGCAGTCGAGCAGCACGCGCGTGGCGCCCGCTTCGACCACCAGGCAGTTGCCCTTGGAGCCGCTCGCCAGCGAAGCGAAGCGCATCACGCCGCGCCGCGGGTCACTTCAGCTGGTCGTGCAGCAGCGCGAGGATGCGGCGCGTGGTCTGCGAGGTATCGGCGGCGCCGTCCTTGTTGAGGATCTGCACCTCGCTCGACTCGCTCGCCGGCTTGACGAGCACGCGGTACTGCTCCGCCTTGACCTTGCCGTCGGTCGAGCGCCAGAAAGCGAGCTTGCCGAGCAGGCCGCCCTTCTCCTGGTTCTTGCGGTCCATGTCGGCTTCCGGATCGGCGTAGCGCACGAAGTACAGGCCCTTCTGGCGGTCGCGGTCCTCGACCGTGAAGCCCACCCGGTCGAGCGCCAGCCCGATGCGCCGCCAGGCGCGGTCGAACGGCTCGAACACCTGCAGCAGGTCGCGGCCGTCGCCGCCCTTCTTGATCGCCGCTCGCGAGGCTTGCGGCGCCGTCACGCTGGCGAGCTGCCGCGCCCGCTCCTCCTGGGCGCCGAGCCGCACCATCAGGCGGCGCAGGAATTCCGCCTCGAGTTCGGGGTCGGGCGGACGCGGCTGCCAGATGGTCTGGTCGCTGCGCTCGCGCGTATAGACTTCCATCATGCCGCGGTGGCTGACATAGATCTCGGTGCCGCCGTCGACGGCGCGCTCCATGCGGGTGCGGAACTTGTCGCGCTCCGGGGTCGAATAGATCTGGTCCAGCACGCGCCCGATGGTGTTGCGGATGAAATCCTGCGGCAGCTTGGCGCGGTTCTCCGCCCAGTCGGTCTCCAGCACACCGGCCTCGGGCAGCTCGAGATTGACCAGGAAGCCGTTCTCGCGCCAGAAATCCTTCACCAGCGGCCAGAGCTTCTCGGGTGTCTCCTGGACCACCAGCCAGCGCTGGCTGCCGGCGCGCTCGATGCGCATCCGTTCGACCGCTGGCAGCACGGTGGTGCTGCCGCCGAGCTTGGCCTGCTGGGCGCGCTCCGCCTCGAAGCCCGAGAGGGTCGCCGCACCCTTGCCGGTTTCCGGCACGATGTAACGGTTGTCCCGCGTCGGCGTCGTCAGGTCGGGCGGAATCTCCAGCGGCGGCAAGGCGCCCGCCGACTTGTAATCGACCCTCTTGCCATCGAGGATGTCGGTCGCGGTGCTGCAGGCACCCAGCGCTGCGAGGGCCGCCAGCGGCAGGGCCATGCGCAACTTCATGCGCGTTTCTCCACCACGCGCAGCGGCAGCGCGATGCCGGCCTCGGCCAGCGCTTCGCGCACCGGCTCGTAAAAGCGCTCCGCCAGCGGCGTCAAAGGCAGCCGCAGCCCGTACTCGATCAGGCCCATCTCGGCCAGCGCCCATTTCACGGGAATCGGGTTGGCTTCGAGGAACAGCCGCTGGTGCAGCGGCAGCAGGCGCAGGTTGATGTCGCGCGAGGTCTTGGCGTCGCCGGCGAGCGCGCGCGCGCTCATTTCGTGCATCAGGCGCGGCGCCACGTTGGCGGTGACCGAGATGACGCCCTGCCCGCCGAGCAGCATGAGCGCCAGCGCGGTAGAGTCCTCGCCCGAATAGAGCGCGAAGTTGCGCGGCGCACGGCGGATCAGGTCGGTGCCGCGCTCGAGGTTCGCGGTGGCGTCCTTGATGCCGATGATGCCGGGCACCTGAGCCAGCCGCAACGTGGTGTCGTTATGCAGGTCGGCGACGGTGCGCCCCGGCACGTTGTACAGGATCATCGGGATGTCGACCGTCTCCGCGATGCGCCGGAAATGCCGGTACAGCCCCTCCTGCGTCGGTTTGTTGTAATACGGCACCACCGAAAGACAGGCCGTGGCGCCCGCCTGCTTCGCGGCTGCGGTCAGTTCGATCGCTTCGGCGGTCGAATTGCCGCCCGTGCCGGCGATCACCGGGATGCGCCCCTGGGCGTGCTCGACCGCGATGCGGATGAGCTCCTTGTGCTCGTCGAAATCGACCGTCG
>SCUF01000224.1 GCA_004298325.1 Betaproteobacteria bacterium
CACGACCGCGTCGGCGACCCGCGGATCGGCGAGGATCACCTGCTCGATCTCCGCGGGATAGATATTCTCGCCGCCCGACTTGATCAGGTACTTGAGGCGATCGACGAAATCGAGCGTGCCGTCCGGGTTGCGGCGGAACACGTCGCCCATGTGGAACCAGCCGTTGCGGAAATCCCTGGCGTTGGTCTCGGGGGCGTTCCAGTACCCGGAAAACAGCGTCCCGGCGCGAATCGCGAGCTCGCCCGGCGTGCCCTCCGGCACCTCGTCGTCGTCGGCGTCCACCAGCCAGATTTCGCAGAACGCGCTCTGCCGCTTCGCCAGCCGCGCCGGCGCCTCGCCGATCGGGATCAGCGACCCGGTCGCCGGCGGCAGACCGGTTTCGGTAGAGCCGAACGAGTTGAGGTACGGTGCGCCGAGCAACTCGGTCACTTCTGCGATCTGCCGGCGCGGCACCAGATCGGCCATCGCGCCACAAAACCCGATGCCCGCGGGCCGCACCGGACGCGCACGCAGGGCCTCGATCATCGCTTCGATCATGCCGGGAATCAGGATGAACCAGCCCGTCCGGTCGCGCTCGATCGCATCGATCAGCGCCTGCGGCTGAAAGCCGTCGATCACGACCACTTTGCCCCCGCGCATCAGGGTGGAGAGCGCCTGGTCGGTGGAGGCCATGTGGTACAGCGGCGGCCAGGCGATGAAGGTGTCGCCTGGCGGGACCGACAGTTCCGCGCCGAAGCAAAGGCCGCGCAGGATCATCGCGCGGTGGCTGATGACTGCGCCCTTGGGCAGGCCGGTCGTGCCGCTGGTGTAGAGAATGACCAGACCGTCTTCGGGATCGATCCCGGCGCTCGCCGCGCCGCCCGCAGCGCCCGCGAGAAGCGCCTCGTAGCGCTCGTCGAGCACCACGCGATCGTGCGGCACGAGATCGAGCGGCTTGAGCGCGTCGGTGAACTCCCTCTGATGGATCAGGACGCGCGGCTCGACCAGATTGATGCAGTGAGCGAGCTCGCGGCCGGTCAATCGCCAGTTGAGCGCCGCGGTGATGGCGCCGATCTTGGCGCACGCGAGCTCGACTTCGACGTACTCGGCGCAGTTGCGCGCGAGCAATGCGACGCGATCGCCCCTGCCGACGCCACGGCCGAGCAGCGCGCGGCCGAGCCGATCCGTGCGCGCGTCGAGCGCGCCATACGTAAGCTGCCGCTGGCCGTCGACCAGGGCGATCCGATCCCGGTTCGCAGCAGCGCAGTGGCTGAACAGGCTGCCGACGCCCGTGCGACCGGCTGCGGAGGTGAGGTTCGGCATCACGCCGCCTGCAGCTTCGCCACGCTCACCGCGAGCCACTTCACGCCCTGCCGGCCGAAATTGACCTGCACGCGGGCGTCGCCCCCCTGTCCCTCGGCATCGACGATGACGCCGGCGCCGAATTTCGGGTGGGTCACGTTCTGGCCGATGCGGAATCCGCAGGACGGTTCCGGCGCGCGGAAAAAGGATTCCCTGCGGCGCGGCTCATGCCACGCCGACGCCGCCATCACCGCGGCGCGGCGCATCTCGGCAAAGCGCGGCGTGAGCCACTGCTTCAGGCCTTCCGGAATCTCCTCGAGGAAGCGCGAGGGCAGGTTGTAGCGCGTCTGGCCGTGGAGCATCCGCGTCTGCGCGAACGTCAGGTACAGGCGCTGGCGCGCGCGCGTGATCGCGACATACGCCAGGCGCCGCTCTTCCTCGACGCCGTCCTTTTCCAGCAGGCTCTGCTCGTGGGGAAACAGGCCCTCCTCGAGTCCGGTGAGAAACACGGCGTTGAATTCCAGTCCCTTGGCCGAATGCACCGTCATCAGCTGCAGCGCATCCTGGCCGTCGCCCGCCTGATGTTCGCCGGCCTCCAGCGCCGCGTGCGCGAGAAACGCCGTCAGCGGGTCGGCGACTGCCGCGGCGAGCGCGTCCGCCCCGGTCTCAAGACCCGTCGTCGCCTCCTCGGTGTCGAACGCGGCCGCCGCGTTCACCAGTTCCGCCAGGTTCTCGATCCGGTCCGCGCCCTCGCGCTCGCTGCGGTAATGCTCGATCAGGCCGCTGCGCGCGACCACGTGCTCGACCGTTTCGGCCAGCGCCAGCCCCGCGACGTCAGCGCGCAGCGCCTCGATCTGCGCGCCGAACGCCGCGAGCGCCGGCGCCGCGCGACCGCTGAGCGCCGCCGCCGCGGCCCACAGGCTCAGGCCGCCCTGCCGCGCCGTGGCGAGCACCTGCTCCAGCGATCGCGCGCCGATGCCGCGCGGCGGAAAATTGACCACGCGCAGGAAGGCGTTGTCGTCTTCGCTCGAGGCCACGAGCCGCAGGTAGGCCAGGGCGTGCTTCACCTCGGCGCGCTCGAAGAAGCGTAGCCCCCCGTAGACGCGATACGGCAGCTGCGCGCCGAAGAGCGCGTGCTCGATGACGCGCGACTGCGCGTTCGAGCGGTACAGCAGCGCGATCTCGTTGAGGCGGCAACCGGCCTCGCGCAGCGCCTCGATTTCGGTCACCAGAAAGCGCGCCTCGTCGGCGTCCGACTGGCCTTCGAACACGCGCAGCGGCTCGCCCCGCCCGCTCGCGGTCCACAGGTTCTTGCCCAGGCGCTTGCGGTTGTGGGCGATGAGCGCATTGGCGGCATCGAGGATGTTGCCCTGCGAGCGGTAGTTCTGCTCCAGGCGGATCACCTGCTCGATGCGGAACTCGCGCTCGAAGTCGGCCATGTTGCCGACATGAGCGCCGCGGAAGGCGTAGATCGACTGGTCGTCGTCGCCCACCGCGAAGACCGAGGACTGCGGCCCCGCGAACAGCTTCAGCCAGCGGTACTGCAGGCGGTTGGTATCCTGGAACTCGTCCACCAGGATGTGCCGGAAGCGGCTGCGGTAGTGCTCGCGCAGCAGCTCGTTTCGCGCCAGCAGCTCGTAGCTCCGCAGCAGCAGCTCGGCAAAATCGACCACGCCCTCGCGCTGGCACTGCTCGTCGTAGGCGGCATAGAGCTCGGCCTGGCGGCGCGTCAGCTCGTCGCGGTTCTCCACCTCGCGCGCGCGCTGCCCCTCTTCCTTCCTCGCGTTGATGAAGTACTGGAGGTCGCGCGGCGCAAAACGGTCTTCGTCGACCTCGAGCGCCTTCAACAGGCGCTTGATCACGGCGAGCTGGTCCTGCGAGTCGAGAATCTGAAAAGCCTGCGGCAATCCGGCTTCGCGGTGATGCGCCCGCAGCAGGCGGTTGGCCAGGCCGTGAAAGGTGCCGATCCACATGCCGCGCGGGTTCAGCGGCAGCATCGCCACGAGGCGCGTGAACATCTCGCGCGCCGCCTTGTTGGTGAAGGTCACCGCGAGCACGCCGCCGGGCGTGACGTGGCCCGACTGGATCAGCCAGGCGATGCGCGTCGTCAGCACGCGCGTCTTGCCGCTGCCGGCGCCGGCGAGAATCAGCGCGTGGCGATCGGGCAGCGTCACCGCCGCGAGCTGCTCGGGATTGAGATGTTCGAGGTGCAGGGACAAGGGCTGCGCATCCAGCGGCGGCGGGATCCGCCGCGACGCGCGCTGAATTATAAGTGCGCGCCGGCGCCGCGACGCGGCCATCTTATAATGCCTCGCTCCATGCAAGAACACTACGACCCGCAGAGCGTCGAGCGCGACGCCCAGGCCTTCTGGGAGACGCACGGCGCGTTCCGCTCGAGCGAGCCGCGGCCGGGCGAGGCCGCGCGGCCCAAGTTCTACTGCCTGTCGATGTTCCCGTACCCTTCCGGCAAGCTGCACATGGGACACGTGCGCAACTACACCATCGGCGACGTGCTCACGCGCCACCACCGCATGCGCGGCTGCAACGTGCTGCAGCCGATGGGCTGGGACGCGTTCGGGCTGCCGGCGGAGAACGCGGCGATGGCGAACCGGGTGCCGCCGGCGAAGTGGACCCTCGACAACATCGCCTACATGAAGCGGCAGCTGCAGTCGCTCGGCTTCGCGCTCGACTGGAGCCGCGAGCTCGCGACCTGCCGCCCGGACTACTACCAGTGGAACCAGTGGCTGTTCACGCGGCTCTACCGCAAGGGCCTCGCGTACAAGAAGACCGGTGTGGTCAACTGGGACCCGGTCGACCAGACGGTGCTTGCCAACGAGCAGGTGATCGACGGTCGCGGCTGGCGCACCGGCGCGCCGGTGGAAAAGCGCGAGATCCCGATGTATTTCCTGCGCATCACCGCTTACGCGGAGGAGCTGCTCGCCGCGCTCGATGACCTGCCGGGCTGGCCCGAGCAGGTGAAGCTGATGCAGAAGAACTGGATCGGCCGCTCCACCGGCGTGCGGCTGGCGTTTCCCTACGAGCTCGACGGCGAGGCGAAGCAGCTGTGGGTGTTCACGACGCGCGCCGACACGCTGCTCGGCGCCACCTTCTGCGCGGTCGCCGCCGAGCACCCGATTGCGGCCTGGGCGGCGCGCCGCGATCCGCGCATCGCGGCGTTCGTCGAGGAATGCAGGCGCGGCACGGTCACCGAAGCGGAGCTCGCGCAGCTCGAGAAGAAGGGCCTGCCGACGGGACTGAGCTGCACGCACCCGATCACGGGCGAGTCGATCCCGGTGTGGGTCGCGAACTATGTCCTCATGGGCTACGGCGAAGGCGCGGTGATGGCGGTGCCGGCGCACGATGAGCGCGACTACGAATTCGCGCTCAGGTACGGGCTGCCGATCAGGCCGGTGATCCGCCACCCGCTCGGCGACACGGTGCCCGCGCCCTGGAAGCCGGAGTACGCGGAATGCGGCACCTGCATCAATTCCGGCAAGTACGACGGGCTCGATTTCGCGCAGGCCGTGGATGCGATCGCGGCCGACCTGCAGCACAAGAATCTCGGCGGGAAGCAGGTGCAGTGGCGGCTGCGCGACTGGGGCATCTCGCGGCAGCGCTACTGGGGCTGCCCGATCCCGATCGTGCACTGCCAGGCCTGCGGCGACGTGCCGGTACCGGATGAGCAACTGCCGGTGGTACTGCCGGAAGACCTCGTGCCGGACGGCACCGGCAATCCGCTCGCCAAGCTGCCCGCGTTCCATGCGACGAGCTGCCCGCAGTGCGGCCGGCCGGCGCGGCGCGAAACCGACACCATGGACACTTTCGTCGACTCGTCGTGGTACTTCGCGCGCTTCGCCAGCCCCGACAACGCCGGTGCGATGGTGGACGCGCGCGCCGCCTACTGGATGCCGGTCGACCAGTACATCGGCGGCATCGAGCACGCCATCCTGCACCTGCTCTATTCGCGCTTCTTCCAGCGCGTGATGCGCGACGAGGGCCTGCTGCCGGTCGCCGAGCCTTTCACCAACCTGCTCACGCAAGGCATGGTGCTCGCGGAATCGTATTACGTCGACACCGCGGAAGGGCGGCGGCAATGGATCAATCCGGCCGAGGTCGAGGCGACGCGCGACGCCAAGGGCCGGATCGTCGCGGCGCGCACGCGCGACGGCCGCGAGGTCGCCTACGGCGGCATCGGCACCATGTCCAAGTCGAAGAACAACGGCGTCGACCCGCAGGCGCTGATCGACCGCTACGGCGCCGACACCGCGCGCTTCTACACCATCTTCGCCTCGCCGCCGACCCACACGCTGGAGTGGAGCGACGAGAGCGTGGAGGGCTCCTTCCGCTTCCTCAAGCGGCTCTGGGCCTACTGCGCGAA
>SCUF01000225.1 GCA_004298325.1 Betaproteobacteria bacterium
CGAGGTGATGCTCAAGCCCGGGGAATTCGGCGCCACGACCATCAAGGATCCGATCATGAAGCTGGCGGAGATCGATCCCCTGTACGTCGAAGTGGTCCTGCCGGTGAACCTGTACCGGAAGATCAGGCTGGGTCAGCACGCGATCGTGGTGCCGGAAGCGCCGATCGGCGGCAGCTACCGCACCGTCGTCAAGGTCGTCGACCGGGTCATCGACGCCAAGAGCGGCACGTTCGGGGTGCGCCTCGAGCTGCCGAACCCCAAGCGTGCGATTCCGGCGGGAGTCCGCTGCCGGGTTCAATTCTCGGACCTCGATTCCGACAGTGCCCCGGGCAAATCCCCGCCGCGGCCGGCAGGGGCCGCCAAGTCCGCCGGGTAGGTCCCGCGCCTAGCCGCCTTCCTGGTCGAGGAAGCTCTTCAGCCGCTCGGAACGCGACGGGTGGCGCAGTTTCCTCAGCGCCTTGGCCTCGATCTGGCGGATGCGCTCGCGCGTGACGTCGAACTGCTTGCCGACCTCTTCCAGCGTGTGGTCGGTCGACATCTCGATGCCGAAGCGCATGCGCAGCACCTTCGCTTCGCGCGGCGTGAGGGTGTCGAGCACTTCCTTGGTGACGTCGCGCAGGCTGCCGTACACCGCGGCATCCGAGGGCGCCATGGTCGACTGATCCTCGATGAAATCGCCCAGGTGCGAGTCGTCGTCGTCGCCGATCGGCGTTTCCATCGAGATCGGCTCCTTGGAGATCTTGAGGATCTTGCGGATCTTCTCCTCGGGCATCTCCATGCGCAGCGCGAGCGTGCCGGGGTCCGGCTCCTGGCCCGACTCCTGCAGGATCTGGCGCGAGATGCGGTTCATCTTGTTGATGGTCTCGATCATGTGCACCGGGATGCGGATGGTGCGCGCCTGGTCCGCGATCGAGCGGGTGATGGCCTGGCGGATCCACCACGTGGCGTAGGTCGAAAACTTGTAGCCGCGGCGGTACTCGAACTTGTCCACCGCCTTCATCAGGCCGATGTTGCCTTCCTGGATCAGGTCGAGGAACTGCAGCCCGCGGTTGGTGTACTTCTTGGCGATCGAGATCACCAGGCGCAGGTTGGCCTCGGTCATCTCGCGCTTGGCGCGGCGCGCCTTCGCTTCGCCCGTGGACATCTGCTTGTTGATGTCCTTGAGGTCCCTGATCGGGATGCCGATCTTCTGCTGCACCGCCTGCATCTTGCCGAGCAGCTCGAGCACCGAGGGCTCCAGGCGCACCAGCGACTCGCTCCAGGCGTGCCCCGCATTGATCTCGCTGGTCAGCCAGCGCTTCGAGCCTTCGGTGCCGGCGAACACCTTGATGAAGTGCTGCCGCGGCATCTGCGCCTTGTGCACGCAGATGTCGTGGATCGCGCGCTCGTGCGAGCGGATCTCCTCGACCAGGCCGCGCACGCTGTCGCACAGCCGCTCGACCGTGCGCGCGGTGAAGCGGATCGTCATCAGCTCGGCGCCGATCTGGTCGCGCACGCGCAGATAATCCTTGTCCTTCGAGCCCTTCGCCTCGAGCAGGCGCTTCTTCTTCTCGAACAGGCGCCGGATGCGGGCGAACTTCTCCAGCGCCTCGGTCTTCAGCTGCAGCAGGCTCGCCGACTGCGCCGCGGCCTCGTCCTCTTCGGACAGCTCTTCCTCCTCGATCGCCTCCTCCTCGTCGGCGACCGCTTCGGCCTTCTTCGGATCGAAATCCTCCTTGGCATTCGGATCGATGAGCCCGTCGACGGTCTCGTCGATGCGCAGCTCGTCCTTCTCGACCTTGGCCGCCAGATCGAGGATTTCCTGCACCGTGGTCGGGCACGCCGAAATGGCCTGCACCATGTGGCGCAGCCCCTCCTCGATGCGCTTGGCGATCTCGATCTCGCCCTCGCGCGTAAGGAGCTCGACCGAGCCCATCTCGCGCATGTACATGCGCACCGGATCGGTGGTCCGGCCGAACTCGGAGTCCACCGTGGACAGCGCCGCCTCGGCCTGCTCCTCGACATCCTCGTCGACGGTTGCGACCGGCGCCTGTTCGGCGATCAGCAGCGTTTCCTGATCGGGCGCCTGGTCGTAGACCTGGATGCCCATGTCGCCGAAGGTCGAGATGATGGCCTCGATCTGCTCGGCGTCCACCAGGTCGTCGGGCAGGTGGTCGTTGATCTCGGAATAGGTCAGAAACCCGCGCTCCTTGCCGAGCTTGATCAGGTTCTTGAGGCGCGTGCGCCGCGTCTCGGCATCCTCGCGCGGCAGTACCGCGGTCGCCAGCAGCCACTCGCCCTTGCGGCCCTTGCGCGGCGGCCGCCCGCCCTTGGCCTTGGAGGCCTTCAGGCCCTCGTTGACCCGGGCTTCGAGCACTTCGAGCGCCTTCCTGGCGCTCTTGATCGTGGGCTTCGCCTTTTTGCCCTCAGGCTTGGCCGGGACAACCTTGACCGGCGCCCCGGCCTTCGGCACCGGACGCAACGCTCTGGCCGACTTCCTGGTCGCGGCGGGTTTGCCATGCGCCTTGGGCTGCGGCGCGCGTCGTGCCGCAGCCTGCCGGACCGGCTTGCGCGCGGGGTGCGGCTTCGCCGCGCGCCTGGGCTTCAAGCGCTTGACGGCCCTGGTTTTTTTCTTCGACGCCGGGGCTGCCTTGGTGATCCGCTTGCGCTTGTGTTTTGCCATCGTGGCCTCGCCGAAGGGACTGCAGAAAAGCCTGAGATTCTATCAAATCCGGCTATTTCAATGGGCGCTCCTGGCCTGAAAAACCGCTGCGTTGCAGAAAGCGGGCCTGCTCCTCGGGCGAGGCGAGCCCCTTGAGCACTCGCTCGCGCAGTCGCCGGTCGTCGTCGGAGTCGCGCTTGCGCAGCGCTTCCAGGAATTCGCGAAACTCGGCGATCGCCGCCTCCGGCTCGAGCTTGAGCTCCAGGCGCAGGTGCGCGTGGGCGCGCGCCAGCGTGTCGGCATGCCTGGCGCCGCGGATGAGGTCGGCGATCATCCGGTCATCGAGACTGTCGGGATCCCGGAGCTGTCGCACGAGGGCGATCAATTCGGCGAGCGCCTGCGATTCCTCGTCTTCGCGCGCGAGCAGCCCGGTATCGATCGCCGCGGCCAGCGACAGCTTGGCAAAGGCGCGCGCCAGCAATCGCCATTCGAGGCTGACCGCGCTGCGCTCGATGCGCGGCGGTGCCGGCCGCGTGTAAGCGGTCGCCCGGCCCAGCTCGAGCAGGCGCTCGGCCTCCTCCTGCGACACCCTTGCAAGTTCCGCCACCGCCTTCACCAGTTGCAGTCTGAGCATTGGCGCGCCGATCTTTTGCAACACGGGCTTGGCCCGGGTCAGGAATCCGGAACGCCCTTCGGCGGTGCCGAGTTCGGATGCGGCGCGCCATTCGCCCAGCAGGTGGTCGGACAGCGTCTGTGACTGCACGATGCGCCGCTCGAACTCCTCCTGGCCGGCGCGGCGCACGAAACTGTCGGGATCGTCACCCTCGGGAAGGAACATGAACCGGATCGGCTTCGCGTCGCTCGCCAGCGCCAGGCTGTTTTCGAGCGCCCGCCAGGCGGCCTTGCGACCCGCAGCGTCGCCGTCGAAACAGAACACCAGCTCGTCGGCGAGGCGCAGCAGCTTGGCGACGTGCACCGGAGTGGTCGCCGTGCCCAGGGTCGCGACGGCGTAGCCGATGCCGAACTGGGCCAGCGCGACGACGTCGAGGTAGCCCTCCACCACCAGCACGCGATGGGCGGCGCGGATCGCATCGCGCGCCTGGATGAGGCCGTAGACTTCCCGGCCCTTTTCGAACAGCGGGGTCTCCGGCGAATTCAGGTACTTGGGCGAACCTCGCTCGGCCGCACCCGCGGCGTCGGCGTCGAGGACACGGCCGCCAAACGCGATCGCAGCACCGCGCGCGCTGAAGATGGGGAACATGATGCGATCGCGGAAACGGTCGTAGCGCTTGCCCTCGCTTTCGACCACCAGGCCGCACTCCACCAGCGACTTGTCGTCATAGCCCGGGAACGCGGCGCGCAAACCCTGCCAATCGTCAGGCGCGTAGCCGATGCGAAAGCGCGCGGCCATTTCCCCGGTGAGGCCGCGCTGCTTCAGGTAGTCGATGGCCCTGGGCGAGTTCTTCAGTTCGGCGCGATAGAACTCCATCGCCCGCTCCATCACCGCGTACAGGTCGGTTTCGCGCTCCTTGCGCTGCGCCGCTTCGGGCGAGCGCGGTTGCCACTCGGGAAGCTGCAGCCCCACCGATGCCGCCAGTTCCTTCACCGCTTCCACATAGCCGAGTCCGGCGTAACTCATCAGGAACCCGATCGCATTGCCGTGCGCGCCGCAACCGAAGCAGTGGTAGAACTGCTTGGCCGGGCTGACCGTGAACGACGGCGACTTCTCGTTGTGGAACGGGCACAGGCCGAGGTGATTGGCGCCGCCCCTGCGAAGCTGGACATAGCGCGACACCAGCTCGACGATGTCGACGCGATTCAGCAGGTCCTGCTTGAACGATTCAGAGATCACCGAAAATTGGGGTCGGGCCCCATTTCACGGGACGGTTGCGGCCTCTTAGGCGCCGAGCCTCGCCTTGACCCGGGCGGACACCTGACCCATGTCGGCGCGACCCGCCAGGCGCGACTTGAGCAGCGCCATCACCTTGCCCATGTCCTTGACGCCGACAGCCCCGGATTCGGTGACGGCTGCCGCCACCGCCGCCGCGATCTCGTCCTCCGCCATCTGCTGCGGCAGATACGTGGCGAGTACGCCGATCTCGAATTTTTCGACGTCCGCCAGATCGTTGCGAGCGGCCTTTTCATACTGCACGATCGATTCGCGGCGCTGCTTGATCATCTTTTCGATCACGCCGAGGATCGCGCTCTCATCCAGCACCACGCGTTCGTCGACTTCCTTCTGCTTCAAGGCGGCGAGCAGCAGCCGGATGGCCGAGAGCCGCACGCTTTCGCGGGCTCGCATGGCTGCCTTCATGTCTTCCTGGATGCGTTCCTTGAGACCCATGTGCCCGGCTCCGATGGCAGCGAACAGTGACCTGGTCAACCCCAGAAATGCAAACGCCCCGGCAGCGTCGCCGGGGCGCCCCGTAACGCGCGCCGCCTGATCCGATCCCTAGTACAGCTTCTGCGGCAGCATCTGGCTGCGCAGCCGCTTATGGTGGCGCTTGACCGCCGCCGCCAGCTTGCGCTTGCGCTCGGAGGTGGGCTTCTCGTAGTACTCGCGGGCGCGCAGTTCCGTCAGCAGCCCGGTCTTCTCCACGGTGCGCTTGAAGCGGCGCATCGCCACTTCGAAAGGCTCGTTTTCCTTCACGCGTACAGTCGGCATTACTTCCCTCGGTTGCCTCGAAAAGTCTTGAATTGTATCCGTATTTTGCCGCGGCATGCCAGCCCCCGTTTAGAATCCCGCGCCATGCTGATCCTCGGCATCGAGACCTCCTGCGACGAGACCGGGGTCGCGCTATACGACCTTGCCAGTGGCGGGCTGCTGGCGCACACCGTGCACTCTCAGGTCGCCATGCACGAGGCCTACGGCGGCGTGGTTCCCGAACTCGCCTCGCGCGACCATGTGCGCCGGCTGATCCCGCTATGCCGGGGATTGTTGCGTGACACGGGGCGCTCGTCCGCCGAGCTTGGTGCCGTCGCCTACACGGAGGGGCCGGGCCTGATCGGGGCGCTGCTCGTGGGCGCGGCGTTCGCGCGCGGCGTCGCCTTTGCGCTCGGCGTGCCGGCGATCGGCATCCACCACCTCGAGGGCCACCTGTTATCGCCGTTGCTCGCCAAGCGTGCGCCGCAGTTCCCGTTTGTCGCCTTGCTCGTCTCGGGAGGGCATACGCAGCTCATGCGGGTGGAAGGCGTGGCGCGCTACGCGCTACTGGGGGAGACGCAGGACGACGCCGCGGGTGAGGCTTTCGACAAGACCGCCAAGCTGCTGGGACTGGGATACCCGGGCGGCCCGGCGTTGTCGCAGCTGGCCGAGTCCGGAACCCCTGGCCGCTACCGCCTGCCCCGGCCCATGATTGGGAGCGGCGACCTCGAGTTCAGCTTTTCCGGTCTCAAGACCGCCGTGCTCCACCTGGTGCGGGGGGTGGATCCGAGCGCGCAGTTCCAGGCCGATATTGCGCGCGCCTTCCAGGATGCGATCGTAGAGGTGCTGGCGACCAAGTGCACGCAGGCGCTGAACCAGACCGGCCTCACGCAATTGGTGGTGGCGGGCGGCGTCGGCGCCAACCGGCAACTGCGCGCCCTGCTCGATGCGCAGGCCTCGAAGCACGGCTACGACGTGTTCTACCCGGAACCCGAGCTGTGCACCGACAACGGCGCCATGATCGCGTTTGCCGCAGCGCTGCGGCTGCGCGCCGGTGCGCGGACGGTGCCGCGCGATGCGCACGGTTTCAGCGTCCGGCCGCGCTGGGCGCTGGCATCGCTCGAGGCTATCTAGCGGCGGCCTCGCGGCGCCTTCTGGCCGCGTAGGCCTCGAGATGCGTGACCGCGACCTCGGTCAGGAGGCCGGGTAGTTCGTCATCGTCGCTTCGCCGGCGGGAAAGCCCGCGGCGCGCGCCTGCGCCGAGCACCAGAATCTTCATGCTTTCTTCTCCCCGATGCGGCGCTCCTCGCCGCGCAGCAGCCGGCCGATGTTGTCGCGGTGCCGCACCACCAGCAACACCACGATGACCGCAACCGCGGCCGTCACCGGCCGCAGGCCGAATAGCCAGTAGGTGTAGAAGGCGGCGAACACTGCGGCAACGATCGAGGCGAGCGAGGCCATGCGAAAGAACGCCGCGACGACGCCGAAGCTCGCCAGCGTCGCCAGACCGAGCCACGCATCGATGCCGATCACGACGCCGACTGCCGTCGCTACGCCCTTGCCGCCCCGAAAGCGGTGAAACACCGGATACAGATGGCCGAGAAATGCGCACAAGCCCGCGAGCGGCGCCTCGAGCCCTGCCGCGGGCGCCTGCCCGGTGTAGAGAACCGTCAGCCAGACCGCGAGCCAGCCCTTGGCGGCGTCGCCCGCGAGCGTCAGCGCTGCCGCCGTCCGGCTGCCCGAGCGCAGCACATTGGTTGCGCCGGGATTGCCGGAGCCGTAGCCGCGCGGATCCGGCAGCCGCATCGCGCGGCTCACCACGATCGCAAACGAAATCGACCCGAGCAGGTAGGCGGCGAGCGCAATGAGTGCGGTCTGCATGGCGTCGGGATTCTAGTATCCTCCCCCTATGGATTCCATCCTGATTCGTGATCTGCGCGTCGAGGTGCTGATCGGCATCCACCGCCGCGAGCGGCACGTTGCCCAGACGGTCGCGATCGACCTCGACATCGGCCTGCCCGGCGAGACCGTGTTCGCCAGCGACCGCGTCGCCGACACCATCGACTACGAGCAGGTGGTGCTCAGGATCCGCGCGCTCGCGGCGAGCGGCCATTTTCGCCTCGTGGAGACGTTTGCCGATCGCGTCGCGCGGCTGCTGCTGGAGGAGTTCGACGCGCCCTGGGCGCGCGTCAGCGCCGCCAAGATCGGAATCCTGGGCAACGTCCGGCTGGTCGGCGTCGCCATCGAGCGGCGCAAGGGCTGAGCGCTACTCGGCGATGGCCACGTCCACCAGGCACGGCGCGAGCGTGCGGACGATTTCGCCGGGCTCGATGCCGACCAGAAAGCCGCGCCGCCCGCCGTTGATGTAGATGCGCGGCAGCTCCAGGATCGAGCGCTCGAGGTACACCGGCATGCGCTTGCGCGTGCCGAAGGGCGAAGTGCCGCCGACCTGGTAGCCGGAGTGCCGCTGCGCGTGTTCCGGCGGCGCCGGCTCGATGCGCTTGCAGCCCGCCTGCCGGGCCAGGTTCCTGGTCGAGACCTTGCGGTCGCCGTGCATGAGCACGACCAGCGGCTTGCGCTGCTCGTCCTCCATCACCAGCGTTTTCACCACGGCGTGTTCGTCGACGCCCAGCGCCTGCGCCGAGACGGCGGTGCCGCCGTGCTCGACGTAGTCGTAGAAATGCTCGCTGTAGGCGACGCCGTGCGCCCGGAGGAACTGCGTCGCCGGAGTTTCGCTGTGCGAGGGCCGTTTCATCCGCGCGGGTGATGCTTGGCGTGCAGGGCCTTCAGGCGTTCGCGCGCGACGTGGGTGTAGATCTGCGTCGTCGAGATGTCGGCGTGCCCGAGCAGCATCTGCACCACGCGAAGATCCGCGCCGTGATTGATGAGATGGGTGGCGAAAGCGTGCCGCATCACGTGCGGCGACAGGCTCTTGCCCGGGATGGCGCGCGCGCCGTAGCGCTTGATGTTGTGCCAGAACGCCTGGCGCGTCATCGCCGCGCCGCGCGCCGTGACGAAGAGGGCATCGGTGGCGCGCCCCGCGAGCAGCCGCGGACGCGCCGCCTCGAGGTAGCGCCGCACCCAGTCGACTGCCTCCTCGCCGAGCGGCACGAGCCGCTCCTTCGCGCCTTTGCCGAGGATGCGCACCACCCCGGCATCGAGGCTCGTGGCGAAAGTCCTGAGGGCGACCAGCTCGGAGACCCGCAGTCCGGAGGCGTAAAGCACTTCGAGCATGGCACGATCGCGCAGCCCGAGCGCGCCCTTGACGTCGGGGGCCGCGAGCAGCGCCTCGACATCCGCCTCGGACAGGCTCTTCGGGAAGCGGCGCGCCGGCTTCGGCGGCTCGAGCCTGAGCGTCGGATCGGCGGCGATGCGCCGCTCGCGCAGGCAATACTGATAGAACCGCTTCAGGCTGGAGAGCCGGCGCGCCGCGCTCGAGGCGCGACCGGCGCGCGTGGCGAGAAAGGCGTACAGGTCGCTTTCGGCCGCCGCATCGAGGCCGCGCCGGCGCAGGAACGCCGCCAATTGCGCCAGATCGCGCCGATACGATTCCAGCGTGTTCTTCGACAGGCCGTCCTCGAGCCAGAGCGCGTCGCAGAACGCATCGAGCAGCGCCGCGTCCGCGGCGCTCAGATCGCCCGCTCGTGCCTGAGCAGCCAACGTTTCGCCTCCAGCAGGTAGCCGCCGCGAGCATGCGCGAAACCGCCGATGCCGTCTGCGGCCACGACCCGGTGGCAGGGGATCACGACCGGCAGGCGGTTCTCGCCGCAGGCCTGCCCCACGGCGCGTGCCGCGGAGCCGAGCCATTTCGCGAGCGCACCATAAGTGCGCACCTCGCCGCGCGGGATGCGTTCGAGCGCGCGCCAGACTTTCAGCTGGAACGGCGTGCCGCGCAGCTCCAGCGGCAGCTCGAAGGCAGCGTCCGGATCGTCGCGATAGCGCTCCAGCTGCCGCACGGCGCGCTCCGCGAGACGGTCCTGCGGCGCCAGCACGGGCGTATCCGGCGGCAGGTACGTGATCCCGGTCAGCATTGCGCCATGCGTCTGCACGCCGACCTGCATCGCGGGAAACGCGATCACGGCGCTGAAAACGTGGCGAGTCTGCAATCTCATGCGAAGATTCTACCTGCCGAGGTTGATCGCAAAGGATCCAGCATGGGAAGCCTCATCGAACTGACTGCGGGCGACGGCCAGCGTTTCGCTGCGTACCGCGCCGAGCCTGCCGGCAGGCCGCGCGGCGGTATCGTGGTGGTGCAGGAAATTTTTGGCGTCAACAGTCACATCCGCTCGGTTGCCGACGGTTTCGCGGCAGACGGCTACCTCGCGATCGCACCGGCCCTGTTCGACCGCGTGCAACGCGGGGTCGAGCTCGGTTACACGCCGGAGGACATCCAGGCGGGCCGCGCACTCAAGGAAAAGACGCTCATGGAGGCCGCGCTGCGCGACGTCGAGGCGGCGGTCACGGCCGCCTCGGCCGCTGGCAGAGTCGGCATCGTCGGTTACTGCTGGGGCGGTCTGGTTTCCTGGATGGCCGCGGCGCGCGTCGCGGGGCTCGCCTGCGCCGTGCCCTACTACGGCGGCGGCATGACGGATCAGATCGCGCTTCGCCCGCGCTGTCCGGTACTGTGCCACTTCGGCGAGCGCGACGCCCACATTGCGCTCGAGGGCGTGAAAAGACTCGCCGCCGCGCACCCCGGTCATGCGGTGCACATTTATGCCGCGGACCACGGCTTCAATTGCGACCAGCGCGGCTCCTACGATGCCGCGGCAGCGAAGCTCGCACGGGAGCGCACGCTGGCGTTCTTCCGGCAGCACGTCGGTTAGTCGCGTTGCCGTGTCCCGCATCAGCGCCTCGGCTGCTCTTTCCCGGTTCCGCGTCCTCGATTTCTCGCGCGTGCGCGCCGGACCGACCTGCGTGCGGCAATTCGCGGATTTCGGCGCCGACGTGATCAAGATCGAGTCGCCGCCGGGGGTCGACCCGAACGAAGGCATGGGCGGTCCGCGCCACGGTCCGGACATGCAGAACCTGCACCGCAAC
>SCUF01000226.1 GCA_004298325.1 Betaproteobacteria bacterium
CATGGGCACCGTGATCGTGCCCTTCATGAAGCTCGAGAGCGAAGAGGACTTCGAGAAATTCAAGGAACTGGCGCGCAACGTGCTCGACTTCTTCGCCGAGAACGCGCTCGAGCACGAGCGCGTCGGCGAGACGGTGGACCGCATCGGGCTGGTGAATTTCCTCGACGCGCTCGGGCTGGACGTGGACCCGAACATGATCAGCGAGCCGCGCAACAACCCTTACGTGCGCACCGACGGCTGGGACGAGGAAGCGGCGAAGTGGATCGAGCGCAAGCAGCAGCAGAAGAGCGCGGCCTGAGGAACGGAGAGCACCATGGCACAGCCACAGCAGAGAGCCCCGATCGAGACCGGCGCGCCGGATCCCATGCCGCTGATGCACCCGCTGATGCGCAAGAACTACGGCCAGTGGATCTACCACGACCACCCGCGCCCGGGCGTGCTGATGCACCGCGCCAAGAATGGCGAGGAGCTCTGGACCGTCAAGGCCGGCACCCAGCGCCAGATGGACGTCCATACCGTGCGCAAGCTGTGCGACATCGCCGATCGATACGCCGAGGGGCACGTGCGCTTCACCACGCGCTCGAACATCGAGTACCTGGTGGCCGACCCGGCGAAGGTCGAGCCGCTGGTGAAGGCGCTGACGGACGCCGGCTTTCCGGTCGGCGGCACGGCGAATTCGGTGTCGATGATCTCGCACACCCAGGGCTGGCTGCATTGCGACATTCCGGGCACCGATGCCTCGGGCGTGGTGAAGGCGCTGATGGACGACCTGTACGAGGAATTCATCCGGCACGAGATGCCGAACCGGGTCAAGCTGTCGACTTCCTGCTGCGAGATCAACTGCGGCGGGCAGGCCGACATCGCCATCATCGTGCAGCACACGAAGCCGCCGAAGATCAATCACGACCTGGTGGCCAACGTCTGCGAACGGCCCGCGGTGGTGGCGCGCTGCCCGGTGGCGGCGATCCGGCCCGCGCTGGTCAACGGCAAGCCCTCGCTCGAAGTCGACGAGAAGAAGTGCATCTGCTGCGGCGCCTGCTATCCGCCGTGCCCGCCGATGCAGATCAACGACCCCGAGCATTCCAAGATCGCGATCTGGGTCGGCGGCAAGAACTCCAATGCGAGAGGCAAACCCACGTTCCACAAGCTGGTGGCCTCGGGGCTGCCGAACAACGCGCCGCGCTGGCCGGAAGTGGGCGCCGTGGTGAAGAAGATCCTCAGCGTCTACAAGGCCGACGCGCGCTCCTGGGAGCGCATGATCGACTGGATCGAGCGCATCGGCTGGGCGCGTTTCTTCGAGAAGACCGGACTGCCGTTCACCAAGTACCACATCGACGACTGGCGCGGCGCGCGCCGGACGCTGAACGCCTCGACCCACATCCGCTTCTAGGCGCGCGCGATGAAGTTCGGCTTGCTCATCAACGAGGGCCCCTACAACCACCAGGCGGCCGACACCGCCTACCAGTTCGCGCGCGCGGCGCTGGCGAAGGGCCACCAGATCCAGCGCGTGTTCTTCTACAACGACGGCGTCAACAACGCCTCGAAGCTCACCGAGCCGCCGCAGGACGACCGTCACATCGTCAATCGCTGGTCGAAGCTGGCGCAGGACAACGGCGTCGACCTGGTGGTGTGCGTCGCGGCCGGCCTGCGCCGCGGGCTGGTGGAAGACAACCTCGCGCCGGGTTTCCGCATCTCGGGCCTGGGACAGCTGGTCGAGTCGGGCATCGAAGCCGACCGGCTGGTCGTGTTCGGCGACTGAAGGGGCGCTGATGACCGAATTACGCGACGACGTCTCGCCGGTGGAAACCGGCGGCGTGCGCAAGAAGTTCATGTTCATCAACCGCAAGGCGCCCTACGGCACGATCTATGCCCTGGAGGGCCTCGAGGTGGTGCTGATCAGCGCCGCCTTCGACCAGGACGTGAGCCTCGCCTTCATCGACGACGGCGTCTACCAGCTCGTCAAGGGCCAGCAGACCAAGGCTCTGGAAGTGAAGAACTTCTCGCCGACCTACCGCGCGCTCGAGGGCTACGACATCGAGAAGCTCTATGTCGAGCGCGAGGCGCTCGAGGCGCGCGGCATCCGCGAGGAGCAGCTGCTGGTGCCGGTGCAGGTGGTGAGCGCGCAGGAGATGACGCAGCTCATGGAACAGCAGGACGTGATCGTCGGC
>SCUF01000227.1 GCA_004298325.1 Betaproteobacteria bacterium
GTCCATCAGGTACCGGGTGACCGCAAGGAAAATTGCGGTGTCGGAAAGGCCGGGGCGAACCGAAATCCAGTAGTCGGCCTTCGTCGCGGTGGGGTTGTATTCCGGCGCGATCACCGCGATCCGCCCGCCGCGCTCCATGATCTCGGTGAGCCAGTGGGCCTCGGGCATCTTGTTCTCGATCAGGTTCTTGCCCACCTGCACGGTGAACTTGCTGAAGCGCAGGTCGTTCAGGTCGATGTCGGAGGTCTGCAGGCCGTGCACGAAGGGCTGCCCCGGCGCCTGGTCGCCGCGCCACGTGTATTCCGACCACTCGCGACCGCCCTTCGCCTTGTCCGGACCCACTTTGCGCACGTGCGCGTCGAGCAGCCCCAGCAGGTTGGTCATGCGGAAAGTGCCGAACTTGCCGACCACGCCGTGCGGCGGCAACGAGCTGCCGAGCTTCATGGTGCGCGTCCCGGCGCCTTCCCAGTGCTCCAGCATCTCCTCGGCGTAGCGGTCTTTCTCGATCAGGCGCCGGCGGCCGTCATTGCCGCTGTACGTGCGCGCGATGGCGATCAGCGCCTTGGCCACGTAGGTGGTCGCCTCGTCCCAGGACAGGCGAACGAACTTGTCGGTGCCCCTGGAATCGAACCTGTACTTGCCGCGCAGCGAGGGCGTGTCGGACAACGGCGGGAAGCCGGCGTCGGCCCACTCCTTCCACCCGGCGCGGATCATTGGACCCTTGGCACGATAAGGCCCGTACACGCGCCGGTGCATGGTGAATCCCTTGAGGCACATGCGCGGATTCCAGGCATAGGTCGCCTGATTGCCGTACAGGTCCCTGTACTTGTGATGGTCGTAGTTCTGCTCGAGACGCGTCACGACGCCGTTGCGCACGAAAGCGCGCACGCGGCACATGTGGGTGTCGTTCGGCGCGCAGATGTAGGTGAAGCTGCGGTCGTAGCGGTACTGGTCGTGATAGACCTTTTCCCAGTCGCGGTCGGGATAGTGCTCCAGCGGATTGCCGACGCCCGCCGCCGGTGCGAGGTTGCGCGCGGCGAACGTCGGCAGCACATTGCCGGCAGCGGCAACGCCGACCGCTGCGGCGCTGGCGCGCCCCAGAAACTGTCTGCGCGATAGCTTCTTTTCGTCCATATCTAATGGCACCCTGTCGGAATGCGCCTATTCAAAGTCACCTGCGCGGTTCATGGCCGGTTGCGCGGTAGAGATACATGATCACCTTCCACGCTTCATCCGAGGTGAAGTCATAGCTGTGCAGCGTGGATGCCTCCAGGTCATCGGCGGACGCCGTCCAGCGCGGCATCGCGCTGTTGAACTGGTTCTGGATGCCGCCCACGGTAAATCGCCAATACACGTATGGCAGAGTGAGCTGGGCGATCGTGCCGGCGTCCGTGAAGTCCGCCGGGCGAATGGGATAGCGGAAGCCTTCGGCCGCCGGTCCCTTGCCATCGAGTTTCTCGCCATGGCAGACGGCACAGTTCGCCTCGTAAAGCACCTTGCCTTGCGCAATGGCCTCGGGACTCCATTTCGCGGGCTCCGCCGCCCAATCCGGCACCTTGATGCTGCCCAGGATCTCTTCCCCGACAGTCGGGTGGCGCTGGAAGATCTCAACCGGCGGCGCGTAGGTCGGGCGCAGCGCATCGTATACCGACCAGCCGATCAGCAGCGGGATGACCGCCAGCAGGCCCCAGCGCTGGATCCGCATTGCGAGCGGTTCGCCCGCGGGTCCGATGATGAAGAAGTCGGCGAACTCGCGCATGCGCTCGTCGCGCAAGGTGACGTGGATCACGATTCCGGCGATCACGAACCCCATGTACAGCACGATCACGCTGCCCGGGATCACGGGAC
>SCUF01000228.1 GCA_004298325.1 Betaproteobacteria bacterium
GCCACTTCTTCGCCTGGCCCGGGGGCATGCAGCCGTTGTGCTTTTTCGCCAGCCCCGGCGGACAGCGACTGCCGCGGAACTGCTCGCCGTAATGCTCGCCGAAATATTGACGCACGGCCACGCGGTGCTGGTCCTCGAAGTGGCGGCGTTGCGCGGCTGAAGCACGGTCGCCGTCGCGCCGCCCGCCTTTCTGCTCGTCGCGCTGGCCCTTGCCGCCTTTGCCGGAACCCGCCCAGGAAGGCTTTTCGGCCAGTACCGGGCCCGCGGCGAGGACTGCGCCGATCACGAGTGCAAACGCACATCTCATCTTCAGGGCAACGGGCATCATGCTGGGTCTCCAGGTCAGGAATGCAGGCATCGTCTCGGCAATCAACGTCAGAGCCTGAACTTTGCCAGACGACCGGTCTGTGCGCCAGCGCACGATCGAGCGCATCGCGCGATGCACTGTTGGGCAGCTTGAGCGATGTACCGCCGCTCGACCCGGCCGGCGGCGGCAAGGCGCCCGCGAAGGGCGCCGAACGCGCAGGAGCCTGACCGTCCATGCGCTTGCTTCTCGTCAACCCGAGATTCAACGAAAGCTTCTGGAGCTTCAAATGGGCCATGGACAGGATGCTGGCGGGCAAGCGGGCGATGAATCCGCCGCTCGGTCTGGCGACCTTGGCCGCGCTTTGTCCGCCCGACTGGCAAGTCCAGATCGTGGACGAAAACCTCGAGTCCCTCCCCCTCGCACCGCAGGCCGACATCATCGGCATCGGCGGCATGGGCGTTCAGGCACCCCGACAGAAGGAACTGCTCCGCTTCTACCGGGCCCAGGGGTACTACGTCGTGGCCGGTGGCAGCTACGCTTCGTTGTGCCCGGAGTTCTATGACGGCATCGCCGACAGCGTGATCTGCGGCGAAGCCGAATACGTCTGGCCGCAATTCTGCCGTGATTACGGGCACGGCGCGGCGCGCCGGCTGTACGCGGAAACGGGCACCGTAGCGATGGCCGACTCGCCCGTGCCCCGCTTCGACCTGCTCAAGCTGGAACAATACAGTGGCGTGACGGTGCAGTTTTCGCGCGGCTGCCCGTATCGCTGCGAATTCTGCGACATCATCGTCATGTTCGGCAGAAGGCCGCGCTGGAAGAGTCCCGCGCAGATCGGCCTCGAGCTCGACGCCCTGAGACAGCGCAACGTGCGGGACGTATTCTTCGTCGACGACAATTTCATCGGCAACCGCAAGGCGGCAGGATCGCTGCTGCATTACCTGAAGGACTATCAGGAGCGCCACCGCTACCGCTTCATCTTTGGCACCGAGGTGTCGCTCAACGTGGCGCAGGACGACGCGCTGCTGCAATTGTTCCGCGAGGCGCACTTTGCCTGGGTCTTCATCGGCATCGAGTCCCCGGACGTCGACAGCCTGAAGGAGACCAGGAAATCCCAGAACCTGCGCCACGACATCCTGGACTCGGTGCGCAGGGTCTACGCACGCGGCATCGACGTCCTGGCCGGATTCATCATCGGCTTCGATAACGACACGCTGGCGACGTTCGACCGGCAGTACCGCTTCATCGTCGACTCCGGCATCCAGGCGGCGATGGTCGGCCTGCTCACCGCGCTGCCGCGCACGCCCCTTTACCAGAGGCTGGAAAAGGCAGGGCGCCTCATTGCGCAGGCCGAGAACACGGACAACACGCGTCCCGGCACGAATATCCTGCCGCAGCGCATGGGCTACGAGGCCATGGTTGCGTCCTACCAGAACCTCTACCGGCGCCTGCTCGAGAACCGGCAGATCGCCGACCGGATCCGGAACAAGCTGCGCCATCTGCGCGATCCCGTCCGCCAGAGTCAATATCGCCTCGCCGAAGGGCTGGCCATTCTGGGCCGCCTCATGGCGCGCGGAATCCTGCCGGGCGGCGGGTCCAGACTGTTTCATTTCCTGCGCAGTCTTCCCCTGGCGTCGCCGCGCCTGCTGCCGCAGGCCATTACCGACTGGATCGTGGGACTGGCGATGCGGGACTACGTGGAGCGACGGTTCGGCATCGCGCCGCGAGCGCGGCAAGCCACCGCCGCGAGGCTGTTCGAATCCTTGCAGGCTGCGCTGGCGGACTATCTGCGGAGCGGCCGGGTCACCGTAGCGTTGAAGGACGGGCTCGCAGGCGGGCCGAACCTGTCGGTCTCCCTCGGCGGATGGCTGGACCGGCGCTTTTTCTCGCGCATCGCCGGCTACCTCGAGAAACTGCTCAAGCGCACGTCCTCAACCGTGACGCTGCGCATCGAAATGGCACACGAGGCGGAACTCTCCCATCTGAACCGCCTGCTGCAGCGCCTGGCGCCGTACGGCGACAGGATCTTCATCCGCTTCGACGCCAGGCTGCGCGAGCTGGTCCGCATCGATTCGTCGGTGTTCCATCTGATCCTGGATTGACGGTCCGTCTCGCGCTAGGTCTTGCCGCCCCGCGGGCCGAGGAAAAACCACAGGACGAATCCCAGCAGCGGCAGCAGCACCACGGCGATGATCCAGATCAATTTCTTCTCGTTGGAAACGGAGCTTTGAAGAATATTGATGATCGCCCAGATATCCGCGGCAAGTACCAGCAGGCCCCAGAGGCTGTTGTAGCCGAAGTTCATCATTGCCTGCGCTGCCTCTCGTCTTCCTCGCGCTTCAGTTTCTCCTCGAGCCGGCGTTGTGCATCGCTCTTCCTCGCGCCGCCCTTTTGCGCCGGTTGCGCGGCGTCAGGCTTCGGCGGCAAAGCTTTCGGTGCCACGGGCGGCTGCGGCGCCCTCCGGGCCTCCGGCGCCTTCGGCACGACCTCGCGTGCTTTCGGAGCTTCCTGCACTTCCGGCCGCTGCGGTCGCCGCGGCACTTCGGCCGGTTGCGGCGCTCTCTGGGCCTCCGGCGCCTTCGGCACGACCTCGCGTGCTTTCGGAGCTTCCTGCACTTCCGGCCGCTGCGGTCGCCGCGGCACTTCGGCCGGTTGCGGCGCTCTCTGGGCCTCCGGCGCCTGCGGCACGACCTCGCGTGCTTTCGGCGCTTCGCGCACCTCCGGCCGTTGCGGTCGCCGCTGCACTTCGGGCGGCTGCGGCGCTTTCTGAGCCTCCGGCGCCTGCGGCGCAATCGCGGGTGCTTTCGGAGTTTCCCGCACCTCCGGTCGCAGCGGTGCTTTCTGCGCCTGCGCAGGTGTCGGCACGATCACGCTGGGTTGCGGTGCCGTCTGGACCTCAGGCGCCCGCCGCCGTCCAGGCGCAACGGCTTGCGGCTTGGGTCGCGCGACGGGGCGTTCAGCGGGACTGACAACTTTGACCGACGGTGCCGGCGCCGGCGCGGCGGGCTTCACCGCCGCGAGCGCTGCTGCGTCGAGCGGCCTGCCGGGCTGCGCCGCGAGTGCGGACTGCTTGGCTGCAAACGGGACGGGCGCGGGCGGTGGCGCTGCTCTCGCCACGACCGGCCGTTTCAACGCTTCCGCCGGCGGCTTGAAGCCCGCTGCTGCGGCGCCGCGTACGCTGGCCTGCACCGGCGCCACCGCGGCGACTGCCGTGACCGGCGCTTTCGCGGTCGCTTCTCTCGACAGCCGGACTGCGCTCCGCCCGACCGGCTGCGATTGCACGAACGTGGTGCTCGGTACGGCGACGATCGCACCGGGCACCTGTTGATTGACGTAGGTGATGTTGGTCACGTTGACGTTGTTGTACACGTTCGTGATGTTGGTGGTCCTGATCGTCGTATTGCTGGTGTTGACGTTGTTGAAATAGCTTCGGCTCACCGGGTACGACGGCCGGTAGACATCGCGCGGGCCGAGCGGAAACCACGCCACGCCCAAGGCGTTGCCGAGCGAAATCGATATCTGGAAATTGCTGCCGCCGACGAAAGCGACCAGGGCGGGCGCATAGACCGCCCGCGCGCGGACCGGCCCCGGGATCCAGCCCCAGGTCCCGCCGATGTTCGCCCAGCGGCCGTAGTGAGAGACCGCGAAGCCCCAGGGCGCGTCATCCACCCAGGTCCAGCCCCACGGATCGATCCAGGCCCAATGTCCGTCCCGGTAAGGCGCCCAGTCGGCCGCGACGCGATTCGGCATCCACACGTTGCCGTAGCCCTCCGCGGTGCGCCAGCTGCCGTACTCGTCCAGGTCCTCGTAGCCGATCACATCGCGCGAGACATACCGCGCAGCGACGGTGCCGCGGCGATCGCGATCGGATGACCAGCGATCGAATTCGTCATCCTGCAGTGCCTCGAAAGTCTCGTAGTCGCGCAAGCCGGTGCCGTAGAAACGGTAAGCTCGCCCCGCATCGACGACGTATGCAGCGCCTTCGCCAAACACCTCGGCCTGGCCCTCGCGCACGACGACGATCGTCGCATCGCCGGCGGCATCAACCTCGATCCGGTACCTGCCGGGCCGGCGGATCGAATACGCGAGATTGGGCGTGGCGACCTCGAACACTTCCTGCGGGCCAAGGCGCCGCACCCGGACGTTCAGCGTGCCCTGCGCCAACTGCAGCTGCGCGACGCGGTCATCGAGATTGAGCAGCGTCAGGCTGGTACTGCCGCGCATGCGGACCACGGCCGAGCCGACCTGCAATTCCGCGCGCGCTCCGGCATCGACCCACAGGCTGTCGCCGGTGATCAGCGGCCGGTTCATCGTCGCCTGTACCCAGTCGTTCTCGCCGGCCGGGGAAAAGCTCACCGCGCCGCTCAGGTACCCCAGACGCGCGACACGCGAGGGCGGGTCGGCGCTCGCCCAACCGGCCAATACCAGCGCGGCGGCGCCGAGCAGCAGCGCGAAGATCCGAGCGCGACTCCGCTGTTCATGCATGGCAGCTCTCCTGGGGGGCGGAAGTGACCCCGCGATAGGATCCAATTATCGGATTGTTCTGCCGCCTGTTCTGTGCGCCGGCATACAAATGGCGGCCGGCTGCGGAAAAACGCCCGCGCTGAGGCGGGCGTTTGTGTGCCAGGCAAGCGGATCCGGCATCACTGTCTCGCGAAGTCAGTGCGCCGTCCGGCTTGCCGCCGCGGCATGATTTCTAGCGGCGGAAGGCGAAGTACCAGATGGCGAATATGACCGCCGCGAGCAGAAGAATCGCACCGCCATCGCCGCCGGCAGGCGCAGCACTGATCTGTCCGGCGAGCGTGCCGACTTCATCGTCGGTCATCGCCGCAACGCGGTCCCTGGCGGCCTGCGGATCCAACCCCAGGGCCTGCAGCTCATTCAAGGTCTGCGTACGGTTCAGATAATTCAACACGACGCTGCGATCGGTCTGAACGGAGGCGGCGGAACTCGCCGCATCCGTCCCGATCATCCCGGCCTGCAGGCCCTGGAACGGCAGCGCCATCAGCGCGATGGCCAGAAAGCGGCAAATCATTCTCGTCAATGCGGATTTCATGTCGGTCTCCTGTGTAATGAACCGGGTGGGATCGCCGCCACACCAGCCAGCGGTGCAGACGTGGCAGCCACTATGACGCCTTGTCCGGTTCCGATCTGTGCGCTCGCGCACTTACGACGCCGCCAATATGATCTAGCCTGCGGTTCGTCGCTATCCTTCGCAGGCCGGCCCACATGAACGCCGCAAGAATCGTCGGCATCCTTCTGATCGTGGCGGGCGCTCTTGGCCTGGCGTATGGCGGCTTCAGCTACACGAAGGACACCAGCGCCGTGAAGCTGGGGCCGATAGAACTCAAGGTCGAGCAGAAGGAGACCGTCAGCATTCCCCTGATCGTCAGCGCCGGAGCGATCGCCATCGGCGTGTTCCTGCTGGTTGCCGTCGGACGCAAATGACGGATCCCGGGATCGCGTAACGCTTGCCTGTTCGCGTCAGGTCCGCAGATCCCCGATGCGGTACATCGAGGAAGCCGCCTGGGCCGTGATCACGCCGTCGCGGCGATCCGCAATGGGCGCATGACAGTGCCCGCCCGGGCGCCTTCATGCAGGCCCTTGACGACCGCATAGCAGTCGCAGGCGGCGGCTTCGAGACCCTTGCGGTCGAGGACGGTGATATCGCCGCGCCGGTAACCGATCAGTTGGCGCGCCTGCAGGCTGCGGGCGGCATTCGTGACGCCGACACGCCGCACGCCGAGCATGTGCGCGAGGAACTCATGCGTCATGCGGAACTGGTCCGACCGGACCCGGTCGTGGGTCATCAGCAGCCAGCGCGCGAGGCGCTTTTCCACCACGTGAAAGCGATTGCACGCGGCGGTCTGCGAGATCTGGGCGATCAAGGCATGGGTGTAGCGGTACAGTGCCTGCTGCAATGACAGGCTGTGCCGGAATTCCTTCTGGAAGTCTGCCGCCGCCATGCGCATCGCCGAACCGCTCGCCTGCACCAGCGCGCGGACCGGCGACACGGGGTGTCCCAGCATCAGAGAGATGCCGACCATCCCCTCGCGGCCGATCA
>SCUF01000229.1 GCA_004298325.1 Betaproteobacteria bacterium
CGTGGCAGGACGCGCGAGTGGGCGGGAACGAGGAGCACGTCGTCGAAGGTCAGCGCCTTCTGGATCACCCGCATGGCAGGCCTTTCGCGCAAAGCGGCATTATACTTGGCACCGAGGAGCACTCATGCGAAAGACGCTGATCGTTTTGCTTGCCGTATTGGCCGCCGGCGCGGCGCAGGCACAGGTGCAGTGCTGGACCAGCAAGGACGGCCGGCGCGAATGCGGCGACACACCGCCGCCCGGTGCCAAGGTGCGCGAGATCCGCGGCGCGGCGACGCCCGCACCGGCCGCGCCCGCGTCGCCCGCGACCAAGGGCGCCGCGGCGAAGGACGCGAAGCGGGGCCCGCTGACGCCGGCCGAGCAGGAGCAGGCCTTCCGCAAGCGCCAGCTCGATGCCGAGAAGGCGCGCGAGGCCGACGCCAAGGCGCAAGCCGAGGCGGCGCAGAAGAAGGAAACCTGCGAGCGGGCGCGCGAAGCGCTGCGCGCGCTGGAAAGCGGCGTGCGCATCGCGCGCACCGACGCCAAGGGCGAGCGCTACTACCTCGACGAATCGCAGGTCGCCGCCGAGACCGCACGGGCGCGCCAGGCGGAACAGCGGGCCTGCAACTGAGGCGCTAGCGCTTCGCGCTGCGCGCGGCGCGCCGGCGGCGCGCCTCCATCGGCGGCACCGCGAGCGCTCGCAGCAGCTCGACCCGGTCGCCGTCGCGCAGCCGCTGGCCGGGCGCCACGCGCTCGCCGAAGATCGCGAGGGCGGCGTAGTCGGCGGCGATCCCCGAGGCGCGCACCGCGTCGAGCACCGTGGCCCCCTCCCCCAGCGTCAGCGTCACGACCAGCGCGCGCTGCGGCAGGGCGTAGATCACCTCAACCGTCGATTTCGTCATCGAGCAGGCGCTGCGCGCGCCGCGTGAAGGCATCGACCATGGTGCCCGCGATCTGCTCGAACAGCGGATCGAGCGCGCGCGCCAGGATGCGGTTGGCGAATTCGTAGCCGAGCGCGAACTCGATCTTCGCGGCGTCGCGCCCGAGCGGCCTGAAGCGCCAGTGCGCCGCGAAGCGCCGGAACGGGCCCTCGAGCAGCTTCATGTCGATCGATTCGGCCTCGCGATCGACGTTCTCGGTGGTGAAGGACTGCTTCAGACCGCGCAGGCCCACGGTGAGCGTCGCCACGGTGCGGTGCGGCGAGCGCTCGCGCACCTGCGCCGCGAGGCACCAGGGCAGGAATTCCGGGTAGGCCTCGATGTCCTGCACCAGCGCGTAGAGTTCTGCGGCGCTGTGCTCGACGATCGCCGACCGGCTGATGCGCTTCATGGGAGAATCCCGCTCCCGCCATGGTCATCGTCCAGAACCGCAAGGCCTCTCACGACTACTTCATCGAGGAGCGCTTCGAGGCGGGGCTCGCGCTCGAGGGCTGGGAGGTGAAGGCGATCCGCGCCGGGCGGGCGCAGATCGGCGATGCCTACGTCGTGGCGAAGGACAACGCGCTGTGGCTGATCGGCGCGCACCTGAGCCCGCTCGCCACCGCTTCCACGCACATCACGCCGGACCCGACGCGCACCCGCAAGCTCCTGCTGCACGCCGAGGAGATCCGGCGCCTGCTCGGCAAGGTGCGCGAGCGCGGCTACGCTCTGATCCCGCTCGACCTGCACTACGCCAAGGGCCGCATCAAGGCCGAGATCGCCCTGGCGCGCGGCAAGCTCAAGCATGACAAGCGCGAGGCCGAGCGCGAGCGCGAATGGCAGCGCGAGAAGCAACGCGTGCTACGCAGCCGCTGAGCGGCGCGCGTCGACGCTGCCGGGTCTCGCCGCCGTGCCGGCGAGCGAAAGCCACGTCGAGACCACGGTGTCCGGGTTGAGCGACAGGCTGCCGATGCCCTGCTCCACCAGCCAGCGCGCGAGGTCGGGATGGTCGGACGGTCCCTGGCCGCAGATGCCGACGTACTTGCCGTGCTTGCGGCAGGCGTGGATCGCCAGTTCCAGCATCGCCTTGACGGCGGGGTCGCGCTCGTCGAAGGCCTCCGCCACCAGCCCCGAGTCGCGGTCGAGGCCGAGCGTGAGCTGCGTGAGATCGTTGGAGCCGATCGAGAAGCCGTCGAAGTGCTCGAGGAAGGCCTCCGCCAGGATCGCGTTCGAGGGCAGCTCGCACATCATGATGATCCGCAGGCCGTTGGCGCCGCGCTTCAGGCCGTTGGCGGCGAGCAGCTCGATCACCTGGCGCGCCTCGGTCAGCGTGCGCACGAACGGCACCATGAGCTCGACGTTGGTGAAGCCCAGCGCGTCGCGCACCTTGCGCAGCGCGGCGCACTCCAGCTCGAAGCAGGCACGGAACCCGGGCGCCACATAGCGCGAGGCGCCGCGAAAACCCAGCATCGGATTCTCCTCGTCGGGCTCGTAGCGCTCGCCGCCGAGGAGCTTCTTGTATTCGTTGGACTTGAAGTCCGACAGGCGCACGATCACCGGCTTGGGCCAGAAGGCCGCCGCGATGGTGGCCACGCCCTCGACCATCTTCTCGCGGAAGAACGCCTGCGGGTCGGCGTAGCCGCGCGCCGCCTTCGCCACCGCCTCGCGCAGCGGCTCGGGCAGCTCCGGGTACTCGATGCAGGCCTTGGGATGGACGCCGATTTCGTGGTTGATGATGAATTCGAGGCGCGCCAGCCCCACCCCCGCGTTCGGCAGCTGCGCGAAGCTGAAGGCGAGCTGCGGGTTGCCGACGTTCATCGCGATCTTGACCGGGATCTGCGGCAGCTCGCCGCGCACGCTCGTGGAGATCTCGAAGGGCAGCAGACCCGCATAGACGTTGCCGGTGTCGCCCTCGGCGCACGACACCGTGACCGGCTGGCCGTCGCGCAGGCGGTGGGTGGCGTCGCCGCAGCCGACCACGGCCGGGATGCCGAGCTCGCGCGCGATGATCGCGGCGTGGCAGGTGCGCCCGCCGCGGTTGGTGACGATGGCGCTGGCGAGTTTCATCACCGGCTCCCAGTTGGGGTCGGTCATGTCGGTGACCAGTACGTCGCCCTTGCGCACCGTGTCCATCTGCGAGGCGTCGGCGACGTTGCGCACCGTGCCGGCGCCGATCTTGCTGCCGATGGCGCGGCCGCTGGCCAGCACCTTGCCATTGCCGCGCAGCTGGTAGCGTTCCTCGGCGTCGGGCCGCGCCCGCGACTTCACCGTCTCGGGGCGCGCCTGCAGCACGTAGAGCCGCCCGTCGTGCCCGTCGCGTGCCCATTCGATGTCCATCGGGCGGCGGTAGTGTTTCTCGATGGCGCAGGCGGCACGCGCCAGTTCCAGCACGTCGGCGTCCGAGAGCGAGAAGCGCTCGCGCTCGGGCGCCGGCACTGCGAGCGTGCGCGTCGAGCGCCCCGCGGCGGTGGCTTCGGCGAACACCATCTTCTGCAGCTTCGAGCCGAGCGAGCGGCGCACGATCGCGGGGCGGCCGCGCTCGAGCAGCGGCTTGTGGACGTAGAACTCGTCCGGATTGACGGCGCCCTGCACCACCATTTCGCCCAGGCCCCACGACGAGGTGATGAAGACCACGTCGCGAAAGCCCGATTCGGTGTCGAGCGTGAACATGACGCCGCTCGCGCCGAGGTCGCTGCGCACCATGCGCTGCACTGCGGCCGAAAGCGCGACGCCGGCGTGCTCGAAGCCGTGATGCACCCGGTAGGAGATGGCGCGATCGTTATAGAGCGAGGCGTAGACGTGCCGGATGGCCTCCAGCACGTGATCCAGCCCGCGCACGTTGAGGAAGGTCTCCTGCTGCCCGGCGAAGGACGCATCGGGCAGATCCTCGGCCGTGGCGGAGGATCTCACGGCAAACGAGATTTCACTTCCGCTTTCTCGTTCAAGTTCTTGATAGTAATGCTTTATTGAATTCTCAATCGCGGCAGGAATGCGCCCGCAAACGATCCAGTCGCGAATCTCTGCGCCACACCGGGCGAGCGCCGCGACGTCGTTCGGGTCGAGCTGCCGCAGCCGCCCGGCGATGCGCTCTTCGAGGCCGTTGGCCGCGAGGAAGTCGCGGTACGCCGCGGCAGTGGTGGCGAAGCCGCCCGGCACCCGGATGCCGGCGGTGGCGAGGCCGCCGATCATCTCGCCCAGCGATGCGTTTTTCCCGCCGACCTGCGCGAGGTCGGCCAGCCGCAAGTCCTTCAGCCACGCCACGTGCATCGCCCGCTGCTCCCGGTGATTTGCCGCCACGATCCAAACGCCTTATTTTAGCCGCATGCCGCACCGCCGCACCGTGTACTTCGTCTCCGACGGCACCGGGATCACCTCGCAGATGCTCGGTCACAGCCTGCTGACGCAGTTCGAGGACGTCGAGTTCAACCAGGTGACGCTGCCATTCGTCGACAGCGTCGACAAGGCGGGCGAATGCCTCGAGCGCATCGAGCGCGAAAGCCTGCGCGGCAACGGCCAGCCGATCGTGTTTTCGACGCTGGTCGACCCGCAGGCGCGCGCGGTGCTGCGGCGCGCGAACGCGCTGTTCCTCGATTTCTTCGAGACCTTCATCGGCCCGCTCGAGGCGGGTCTCGGCACGAAGTCGAACCACACCGTCGGGCGCTCGCACAGCGCGCGCGACAAGAACACCTACGAGCAGCGCATGGGAGCGGTCAACTTCGCCATGGTGCACGACGACGGCGCCTCGCATCGCGACCTGGAGCAGGCCGACGTCATTCTCACGGGGGTGTCGCGAAGCGGCAAGACGCCGACCAGCCTCTATCTCGCGCTGCAGTTCGGCGTCAAGGCGGCGAACTACCCGCTCATCCCGGAGGATTTCACGCGCATGCAGCTGCCCGAGGCGCTGCGCCGGTGCAAGAGCCGCGTCTACGGCTTGAGCATTGCGCCCGAGCGGCTGCGCGAGATCCGCCAGGAGCGCCGCCCCGACAGCCGGTACGCCGACCTGGACAACTGCCGCTACGAGGTCGCACAGGCGGAGATCCTGATGCGCCGCGAGGGCATCCGCTGGATCAACTCCACCACCAAGTCGATCGAGGAGCTCGCCACCACGATCCTGCGCGAGCTCAGCCTCGAGCGGCAGATGTACTGAGCTGGCGCGAGCGCTCGTAAAAACAGATCGCGGCGGCCGCGGCGACGTTGAGCGATTCCGCGACGCCGGCCATGGGAATCGTCACGCTGAGTGCAGCGCGTGCCGCAAGCGCCATGCTCACCCCCTGCCCCTCGCCGCCGAAGATCCAGCCGATGCGGCCGCGCAGGTCCGTCTTGCCTAGCGGGATTCCGGCGCGCACGAGAGTGCAGGCGATCGTGCCGCCGAATTCATCCAATGCCGCACCGAGATCGGAGCGGCTTTCGATGTTGAGCGAAAAATGCGCGCCCATTCCGGCACGCAACACCTTCGGCGACCAGGCGTCGGCGCAGCCCGGCCCCAGCACCACGTCGCCGGCCGCAAAGGCCGCGGCGCTGCGCAGGATGGCGCCGACGTTGCCCGCGTCCTGCACCCCTTCGAGGACGACGCAACCGCGCGCCGCCGCGAGGTCGGGTTGCGCACCCGGCAGCGCAATCTCGGCGGCGATTCCGGTGGGCGTCTCGGTATCGGCGAGCATCTCGAAGAGCTCGTCGGCGAGGGCCACCGGCTGCAGCCCCGACGTCTCGACCAGCGCCGCGATTTCGCGCCGCGCGAGCCCCGATTCGCTCACGATCAGGGTCTCGGGCCGTCGGCCGCTCGCGAGCAGCGCCTCGACGAGGTGAACGCCCTCGAGCAGCGCGCGCCGCTCGCTGCGTCGCGCGCGTGCGGAAGTCGTCAGCTTGCGCCAGCGGCGCAGGCGTTCGTTGTCGCGCGAGCGGATGACGTTCATGCGGCCTCGAGCGCGCAGGTGCGAAAGCCCGCGAATACGTCGGCGCGCTCGGGCGTGAAGAAGTTGCGGTAGCCGCCGTAGCCGATGCGCGGCGAGGTGGTGAAGGCGCCGCCGCGCAGCACCTGGTGCGTGCCGAACCAGGGCGCGGAGTATTCCTGGTACGGGTCCACGGAGAAGCCGGGGTACGGCTGGAACGCGCTCGCGGTCCATTCCCAGGCGTTGCCGATCATCTGGCGGATGCCCCAGGGGCTGTCGCCTTCCGGGTAGGCATGCACGCTCGCGAGCGAGGCCTGGGAAAGGCAGGCGCGCTGCGGCGTCCAGGGCTCGTCGCCCCAGGGATTGCGCCGCTTGCGGCCGGCGCGCGCGTCCCAGCAGGCCGCGAATTCCCATTCGGCTTCGGTAGGCAGGCGCCGTCCCGCGTAGCGGCAGTAGGCCACCGCTTCGTACCAATTGACGTGCGTCACCGGCTCGTCCGTGGGCAGCGCGACCCAGCGATCGAAGCGGCGCAGCCGCCAGTCGCGACCCTCGCGCTTCCAATAGAGCGGCGCCTCGCGCCCGGACTGCGCCAGCCAGCGCCAGCCGGCTTCGCTCCAGAGCTCGCGCCGCCGGTAGCCGCCCTCCTCCACAAAAGCCTCGTACTCGGCGTTGCTCACTGCGGCGCGCGCCATGCGAAACGGACCGAGCGTCACCGGGTGCGACCATTTCTCGTTGTCGAACGCGAAGCCCGCGCCGGGCGCGGCGCCCAGCGCAAACGTGCCGCCCTGAATCTCGGCGTCGCCCGAGACGCGCTCGCCCGCCGGGTGTTCCCCGCCCGCGAGCGGCGGCGCTTCGTAGCCGAGGGTCTGCCGCGTGTAATGGAACGCTTCGGCGTGCATGTCCTCGTGGCGCAGCGCGAGCTGCGCGAAATAGGCGTCGTCGGCGTCGCAGCGCCGCTCCAGACGCTCGACCGTTCGCGCCAGCACCGCGGCGCAGTAGGCCCGCGTGGCGCCGAAATCCGGCAGCGGCAGCGACCAGCGCGTGTCGTGCGGCACGGTCGCCGAGTTGTAGAGACGGTCGGCCTGCGGCAGAATCGACGCCGCGCGCGCGCTCGCAAAGCGATCCGGATCGACGCGCCGCAGGCACCAGTACTCCTGGAACCAGCCCACGTGACCCAGCTCCCAGCGCGGTGGATTGACGATCGCAAGGCGCGGCCCGAATTCGCGCTCGCCCTCCAGGTCGGCGGTCAGCGCGTGGGTGCGCGCACGCGCGGCGTGCAGTTCGGCGGCGAGCACTTGCGGTGTCATGGCGCTCGCCAGTCTAAACGCTCGGCAAGGCCGTGAGAATCGCGCTCGTCACCCCCGCGCGCCCCGGCGCGCGCAGCGGCAACCGCCACACCGCGCTGCGCTGGGCCGCAATGTTGCGCGCCGCCGGACACGTGGTGATGGTGGCGCAGCAATGGCAGCTCGATGCACGTACCGATCTGATGCTCGCACTGCACGCGCGCCGCAGCCACGCTTCGATGCGTGCCTTCCACGCCGCGCATCCCGGCCGGCCGCTGTTGCTCACCCTGACCGGCACCGACGTCTATCGCGACATCCGCCATTCGCCGGAAGCGCGGGCCTCGCTCGCGATGGCGCACGGCTTCATTGTGCTGCAGCCCGAGGCGCTGCGCGAGCTGCCGCGGCGCCTGCGGGCGAAGGCCTCGGTGGTGGTGCAATCGAGCGCCACGCGGCTGCGCCACGCACCGCCCAAGCGGCAATTCCGTTTCTGCGTCATCGGTCACCTGCGCGAGGAAAAAGACCCCTTGCGCGCGTTCGCCGCGCTCGCGCTCCTGCCGCGCGAGCTGCCGCTCGAAGTCGTGCAGCTGGGCGAATCGCTCGAGGCGCGGCTTGCGCGCCAGGCGCGTGCCGCGATGCACTCCGAGCCGCGCTATCGCTGGCTCGGTGGTCTGCCGCATGCGCGCGCGCTCCGCTGGCTCGCTTCGAGCCACGCCATGGTGATCAGCTCGCGGATGGAAGGCGGCGCGAACGTCGTCTCGGAGGCGATCCGCATCGGCGTGCCGGTGCTCGCCTCGCGCATTCCCGGCAATATCGGGTTGCTCGGCGCGGATTACCCCGCGTATTTTGCGGTCGGGAACGAACGCGCGCTGTCCAGGCTGATGAAACGCGCTGTGGACGATCGGGGCTTCTATGAGCTACTGCAGCGCCGCGTCGCCAGGCTGCGGCCGACCGTTGCGCCGGAAAGCGAAGCCAGGATGCTGCTCGAGGCGATTGCGCGCGTAATCCGCAGGCGCTAGCGCCGCGCCACGCGCGTGGCGCCGTTCTCGGCGGCCCAGCGTTTCATGCACGCGTCCCGATCCTCAAGATCCGCGTTCGATCACCCGCCGCACCGGTGCGAACGTCCTGCGATGGATCTCGCAGGCACCGTGGCGCTCGAGAAGTGCGAGGTGCTCGGGAGTCGGATAGCCCTTGTGGCGATCGAAGGCGTATGCCGGATGGCATGCATGCAGCCGCAGCATCTCCGCGTCGCGCGCCGTCTTGGCGAGGATCGACGCCGCCGAGATGGCGCCATGCAGACGGTCGCCGGCGATGATGGCACGCACGCGGCAGGCGAGCGGCGGGCAGCGGTTGCCGTCGATGATCGCCTCGTCGGGCTGGAATGCCAGGCCTGCCACCGCCCGACGCATCGCGACCAGGCTCGCCTGCAGGATGTTCAGCGCGTCGATCTCCTCGACGCTGGCCCAGGCGACGTGCCAGGTCCGGGCGCGGGCGCGGATCAATTCGGCAAGCTGCTCGCGCCGCGATGCGCTCAAGAGCTTGGAATCGGCGAGACCCGCGATCGGACGGTCGGGATCGAGCACCACGGCCGCGGCGTACACCGGCCCCGCGATCGGCCCGCGTCCCGCCTCGTCGACGCCGCAGACGCTAGGCGCGCGCGCCATCGAGCACGCCGAGCACCGCGTCGGCCGCCTTCTGCGCCGTGTTCTGCCTGAGCGTCGCGTGGATGGCGCGGAAGCGCTCGATCTGGTGCTGCTGCGCAATCGGGTCCTGCAGCAGCGCCGCGAGCGCGCCGGCGAGCGCCTCGGGCGTGGCCCGGTTCTGGATGTACTCGGGCACGAAAGCCTCGCCGGCCAGGATGTTCGGCAGGCCGATGTACGGCAGGTAGATCATGCGGCGCATCAGCGCCCAGGTCAGCGGCGACTGGCGGTAGGCGATCACCATCGGCGTCTTGATGAGCGCGGTTTCCAGGGTCGCGGTGCCGCTCGCCACCAGCGCGACATCGGCGGCGGCGAGCGCCTCGTGCGAATGTCCGTAGAGCAGCGTGAGCGGCAAGTCGGCCGCGCCCGCGCTTCGCAGCACCGCCTCGAACTGCTCGCGCGTGTCGCGCGACGCGGTCGGGCAGACGAAATGCGCCTCCGGCAGCTGCTCGCTCAGCCGGCGCGCCGCGCGTACGAAAATCTCGCCCATGTATTGCAGCTCGGAGCGCCGGCTGCCGGGCAGCAGCGCCACGATGCGCGCTGTGGCCGGCAGCCGCAGCTGCGCGCGCGCCTGCGCCCTGTCGCTCGCGAGCGGGATCAGATCGGCGAGCGGATGTCCGACGTAGGTCACCGCGACGCCCGCCTTTTCGTAGAGCGCCGGCTCGAAGGGAAACAGCGCCAGCAGGTGCGTCACCGAGCGCGCGATGCGTCGCACGCGCCAGCCGCGCCAGGCCCAGATCGAGGGACTGACGTATTGCACGGTCGGGATTCCGGCGTCCTTCAGCTGCCGCTCGAGCTCGAGGTTGAAGTCGGAGGAATCGATGCCGACGTACAGCGCCGGCCGCTCCTCGAGCAGCCGGCGCGCAAGCCTGCGGCGCATCTCGGTGATGGCGCGGTATTGGCCCAGCACTTCGGCGTAGCCGCGCACCGAAAGCTGCTCGATCGGGTAGAGGCTCTCCAGCCCTTCAGCGATCATCTTCGGCCCGCCGATGCCGGAAAAGCGCAGGCCCGTGCGCCGCGCCTTCAGCGCGGCCATCAGGTGGCTGCCAAGCAGGTCGCCGGAGGCCTCGCCGGCCACCATCGCGACGTGAGTGGGGCGATCCTGCACTAGCGGATGATTCCGCGCGGCGACGCCTCGATGAACTCGGCGATGGCGCGCACCTCGGCGCACGCGGCGCCCTGCCGGGCGAGTTCCTGCAGGATCTCCTGCTGCGAGAGACCCCCGCGGTACACCGTGCGGTAGGCTTGCTTCAGCGCCGCGATGGTGGCCGCGGCAAAGCCGCGCCGGCGCAAACCTTCGCCATTGATGCCGAAAGGCTTCGCCATGTGCCCCGCCGCCTTGACGAAGGGCGGCAGGTCGCGGTCGAGGTAGGTGCTCATGCCGGTGAATGCATGCGCACCGACGTGCACGAACTGGTGCACCAGCGTGCCCCCGCCCAGGATCACCCAGTCGCCGATGTGGACGTGGCCGGCGAGCTGCGCCAGGTTGGCGAAGATGGTATGGCTGCCGACCTGGCAGTCGTGCGCCAGATGCACGTAGGCCATGATCCAGTTGTCGCTGCCCAGCCGCGTCACGCCCGCGTCCTGCGCCGTGCCGCGGTTGATGGTGACGTACTCGCGGATCGTGTTGTCGTCGCCGATTTCGACGCCGGTGGGCTCGCCGCCGTACTTCTTGTCCTGCGGTTCGCCGCCGATCGAGCAGAACGGGTGGACGCGGTTGTTGCGCCCGATGCGGGTATGGCCCGCGATCACGACGTGGGGGCCGATCACGCTGCCCTCGCCGATCATGGCGTGCTCGCCGATGATCGAGAACGGGCCCACGGTGACGCCGGCGCCGAGCTGCGCGCCCGGGTGCACCACCGCGGTGGCGTGGATCATGCGCCCTCGGCCCCGGCCGTCCGCATGGTGCACAGGATCTCGGCTTCGGCGACCAGCGTGCCATCGACGCGGGCGGTGCAGCCGAATTTCCAGACGCTGCGCTTGCGCGCCAGCACCACGACCTCGACTTCGAGGCGATCGCCCGGCACCACCGGGCGCTTGAAGCGCGCGTTGTCGATGCCGGCGTAGTAGTAGATCGAGTTCGGCTCGACCTGCGTGCCGAGCGTGCGGAAGGCGAGAATGCCTGCGGCCTGCGCCATGCATTCGAGGATCAGCACGCCGGGCATGATCGGGCGCGCCGGAAAGTGCCCCGGGAAGTACGGCTCGTTGGCGGAGACGTTCTTCAGCGCCAGGATGCGCTTGCCGGGCTCGCATTCGAGCACCCGGTCCACCAGCAGCAGCGGAAAGCGCTGCGGCAGGTGCTCGAGCACCTCGTAGATGTTCATGTCAGCCATGTCCGGGGTCCTTTTGCTGCAGCTGCCGTTCGAGGCGCCTGACGCGCTCGGCCAGTTCGGCGAGGTGACGCACCAGCGCCGTGTTGCGCGCCCAGGAGCGGTTGTCGTCGAACGGGAACATGCCGGTGTAGGTGCCGGGCTGGCGGATGGAGCGCGAGATCACCGTGTCCGCGGAAACCTGGGTGTCGTCGCAGATCGACAGGTGCCCGAGGATGATCGCGCCGGCGCCGATGGTGCAGCGCCGGCCGATGTCGGCGCTGCCGGCGACGGCGACGCAGCCGGCCATTGCGGTGTGCGCGCCGACGCGGCAGTTGTGGCCGATCTGGATCTGGTTGTCGAGCTTGACCCCCTCCTCGATCACGGTGTCCTCGATCGCGCCGCGGTCGATGGTGGTATTGGCGCCGATCTCGACGTCGTCGCCGATCACGACGCGGCCGATCTGCGGGATCTTGATCCAGTGCCCGTCCTCGCGCGCGATGCCGAAGCCGTCGGCGCCGATCACCACGCCCGAATGCAGCACGACGCGCGCGCCGAGGCGGCAGCCGGCGTAGACCACGACCGAGGGATACAGCCGGCAGCCCTCGCCGAGTTCGGCGCCCTGCCCCACGCAGCTGCCGGCCCCGATCCAGCAGCCGGGGCCCACCACGGCGCCTGCCTCGACGCTGGCGCCGCTATCGACGCGCGCGCCGGCATCGATGCGCGCGCCCGGCGCGACCTGCGCGCCGGGCTGCACGCCCGGCACCACGGCCTCTGGCGGGTTGAGCAGCTGCGAGACGCGCGCGAAATAGGCATAGGGATTGTCACAGACGATGCGCGGCAGCGCGGTGAGCGCCTCGGCATCGGCCCCGATGATCACCGCCGCGGCGCGCGTCGCGGCGAGGCGCGCGCGGTAGCGGGGATTGGCGAGAAACGCGATCTGGCCGTCGCCGGCACGCTCCAGCGTGCCGACCTGCCGGATCAGGACCTGCGGCGCGCCGATGACCCGGCCACCGAAGCGCGCGGCGATCTCGGCGAGCGTGAACGCCATGTCATCGGGCGGGCGGCTTGGCGTCCAGGGACTTGATCACCTTGTCGGTGATGTCGATGCGCGGGTTGGCGT
>SCUF01000230.1 GCA_004298325.1 Betaproteobacteria bacterium
GGTGAGCGGCCAGCCGCCTGCGCCGCGCGCGATCATCTGGTGCGCCATCTGGTAGATCTGGTCGATGTCCGGGCGCTCCTCGCGATCGACCTTGATGTTGACGAAGTGACGGTTCATCAAAGCGGCCACCGACCCGTCTTCGAAACTCTCGTGCGCCATGACGTGGCACCAGTGGCACGCGGAGTAGCCCACCGAGAGCAGGATCGGCCGGTCTTCGCGCCGCGCCCGCTCCAGCGCCTCGGGCCCCCACGGATACCAGTCCACCGGATTGCCGGCATGCTGCTGCAGGTAGGGCGAGGTCTCGTGTGCGAGGCGATTGGGCACGCATTGCTCCGCAAGACGGATTGACGCAGCATACCGCGATGCCCCCGTGCAAAGACCCGCGCGCGCAAGAGGTTTTGGACTTCTGGTTCCGTGGCGCCGAGACCCGCAAGGCGTGGTTTCAGAAGGATCCCGCGTTCGACGCCGAGATCCGCACGCGCTTTCTCGGACTCTACGAGCAGGCTGCCGGCGGCGCGCTTGCGCACTGGCAGGAACAGCCGGCCGACTGCCTTGCGCTCGTCATCACGCTCGACCAGTTTCCGCGCAACCTGTTCCGCCTTCCGGGGCCCGAGGCCGCGCGCGCCTTCGCCACCGATGCCCTGGCGCTCGCGGCGGCGCGCCGGGCGCTCGACGCAGGTTACGACCGCGAGCTGCCCGAGGTCGCGCGCACGTTCTTCTACCTGCCGTTCGAGCACAGCGAGAATCTCGCCGACCAGGAGCGGTCGCTGCAGCTGTTCGCCGGCGGCCCGAACGAGATCTGGGCCGTGCGGCACCGGGAAATCGTGAGGCGCTTCGGGCGCTTCCCCCACCGCAACGCCGCGCTCGGCCGGCAGAGCACGCCCGCCGAGCTCGAGTTCCTGCGACAACCCGGTTCGAGCTTCTAGGGCCTTGCCGGATCCCAGTCGGTCACCGCGCCCCGGGAGGCGGTGCTGACGAGCCTCATGTACTTCGCCAGCAGACCGCGGGTGTAGCGCGGCTTGGGCGCGCGCCACTTCTTGCGGCGCGCGGCGAGCTGCTTCGCCGGCACGTTGAGCTGGATGCGGCGCTTCCTGGCGTCGATCGTGATCGAGTCGCCTTGCTTCACCAGCGCGATCGTGCCGCCGACGTACGCTTCGGGCGCGACATGCCCGACCACCATCCCCCAGGTGCCGCCCGAGAAGCGCCCATCGGTCAGCAGGCCGACCGATTCGCCCAGGCCCTGGCCGATCAGCGCGGAAGTCGGCGCCAGCATTTCCTGCATCCCGGGACCGCCCTTGGGTCCTTCGTAGCGGATCACGATCACGTCACCCGGCCGGATTTTCTTCGCCAGGATGGCTTTCATGCAGGCGCTCTCCGAATCGAACACGCGCGCGGGTCCCGTGATCGAGAGGTTCTTCAGCCCCGTGATCTTCGCCACGCAGCCCTCGGTCGCGAGGTTGCCCCTGAGGATCGCGAGGTGCCCCTGGCGATACATCGGTCTCGACCACGGCCGGATCACGTCCTGATCGGTGCGCGGTTCGGCAGGCACGTCCTTCAGCATTTCGGCCATCGTCTTGCCGTGAATGGTCATGCACTCGCCATGCAGCACGCCGTGCTCGAGCAGGATCCTGAGCACCTGCGGCACGCCGCCGGCGCGGTGGAAGTCCACCGCCACGTAGCGTCCGGAAGGTTTGAGGTCGCATAGCACCGGGACTTTCCTGCGCACGCGCTCGAAATCGTCGATCGCCCAGCGCACGCCGGCCGCATGCGCAATGGCGAGGTAGTGCAGCACCGCGTTGGTCGAGCCGCCGGTCGCCATCACGAGCGCGACCGCGTTCTCGATCGACTTGCGCGTGATGATGTCGCGCGGCCTGAGGTTCGCCTTCACCGCCGCCACCAGCACGCGCGCCGACTCCGCCGCCGAATCGGCCTTTTCGGGGTCGGGGGCCGCCATCTGCGAGGAACCGAGCAGGCTCATGCCGAGCGCCTCGAAGGAGGAGCTCATGGTGTTCGCGGTGTACTGGCCGCCGCAGGCACCGACCGTCGGGCAGGCGTTCTTCTCGATC
>SCUF01000231.1 GCA_004298325.1 Betaproteobacteria bacterium
CAAGGCGGAGCTCGTGATGACGACCTTCTATTACGAGCCGCCGAGCAAGCACCAGGACCGGCAGTTCAAGGGCGACGTCTCGGCCGCCTACGCCTGGGCGACGCAGGTCGCCGAGGTGGAAGTGGACACCGCCACCGGCATCGTGCGCCTGCTCAAGATCACCGCGGCGCACGACGTCGGGCGCGTCATCAACCGGCTGGGCATCGAAGGCCAGATCGAGGGCGGCGTGGTGATGGGCCAGGGCTACGCGCTCACCGAGAACCTGATCGTGGAACAGGGCCGGGTGCAGAACCCGAACTTCCGCGACTACAAGCTCGTGACCGCGCCCGAGATCCCGGAGATCGACGTCGCCTTCATCGAGACCCTGGACGGCGAGGGACCGCAGGGCGCGAAGGGCGTGGGCGAGTCGCCCGCGATCTGCGTCGCCGCGGCGGTGGCCAACGCGATCCACAACGCCACCGGGGTGCGCATCACTTCGCTTCCCTTCACCCCCGAGCGCGTCTATCGCGCGCTGCGCGGGCAGCTGCCGCTGCCGGTCTGGAACGTGCCGGTGTGAAGCGGCGCACGGTCCTCAGCCTGGAGCAGGCGCTGTCGCTGCCCTCGGCGACGCTGCGCTTTGCGCAACTCGGCTGGCGCGTGATCCGCATCGAGGCAACGCCCTCCGGCGGCGGTCTGCCGGGCGATCCCAACCGCTACATCGGCGCGCGCGTCGCGGACGAAGACCGGCGCAGCTATTTCATCGCGCCCAACGTCGGCAAGGAGGCGATCGCGCTCAACCTCAAGGACGCGCGCGGCCGCGACGCGCTGCATCGCCTCATCCGTGCGCTCGACGTCGACGTCTTCTGCTGCAACACCGTGCCCTCGCGCTACGCCTCGCTGGGCATCGACTACGCGACGCTCGCGGCGGTGAAACCGGACCTGATCTGGGCCGGCATCTCGGCGATGGGGCCGCAGTATCCCGAGGCACCCGGCTACGACCCGGTGATCCAGGCGATGTGCGGCTACATGGAGGTGACCGGCGACCCCAAGGGTGCGCCCACCGTCATGGGCCTGCCGGTGATCGATCTGAAGGCGGGCGACGAGGTGTACGCCAACGTGATGCTCGCGCTGCTCGAGCGCCACGAGACCGGCCGCGGCAAGGCGATCCACGTCTCGATGCTGCAGGCGGCCGCCTCGTGGCTCATCACGGTGCTGCCGCTGATCGACTTCGGCTGCGAGTCGAACGAAATCACGCGCGCGGGCAACGAGCATCGCAAGTTCATCCCGACCAACGTCTATCCGGCGCAGGACGGTTTCGTCTATCTCGCGATCGGCAGCGACGCGCAGTGGAAGCGGCTGAGCGAGAGCCCGAAATTCGCCGGCGTGGCGAACGATGTCCGCCGCACCAACGAGGGGCGGCACCGGGAGCGCGAGGCGATCCACCGCGACATGGCGCAGGTGACGCGCCGGCATCCGGTGGCCGAGCTGCTCGCCGACCTGCGCGCGGCGACCATTCCCGCGACGCGCATTTTCGACATCCGGCAGGTGCGCGAGCTGCCGCAGCTCGGCGCGCACCTGACGCGCACCGCGCTGCCCGACGGCCGTCGCGTGCGCATGCAGCCGATGGCGGTGGAGGTACCGGGCTCGCAAGCCGAGCTCGCGTTTGCGCCGAAGTACGGCGCCGACACGCGGCGCGTGCTGGGCGAGGCGGGCTACCGCGCGCCGGAACTCGACGCTCTGGCCCACGGCGGGGTCATCGCGTGAAACACGATGCGGCGCGCGGCGAATGGAGCGAAGGCGAAGCGCGCTACCTCGTGATCCGCAACGACTCGTTGATGGGCCTCTTTCAGCGGCTGGAGGAGCCCGCGCGCAGCGCGGCCCTGCGCGCCTTTGCCGAATCGGTCGCCGAGCATGGCGGCCGTTCGGCGGCGAGCTATCGCGCCGAGGATGCCGAGGCGTTCCTCGCGCGCGTGAGCGCGATGGCGGCGCGGCTCGGCTGGGGCCGGTGGTTGCTGGCGCGCGAGGCGAATGCCTTGCGGCTGGTGGTGGCGAACAGTCCCTTCGCGGCGGGGTACGGATCCGCCGCGGCGCCGGTCTGCGCGCCGATCGCCGGCATGCTGCAGGCGGTGGCGAGCCTCGCCCTCGGTGCGCCCGCCACGGCAGAAGAAACGCGCTGCGCCGCAACCGGCGCAGACGATTGCGCGTTCCGCGCCGGCCTGCGCCCATGAGGATCGCGGTGCTGGGCGGCGGCCATGGCGCTTACGCCGCTGCCGCGGACCTGAGCGAGCAGGGACACGAAGTGCGCCTGTGGCGGCGCGATGCCGCGGCGCTGCAGCCGCTGCAGGCGGGCGGCGCCATCGCGCTCGTCGATCAGGCCGGCCGGCGCAAGGTGCGCATCGCGAAGGCGACGGCCGACGCGGGCGAGGCGGTGCGCGGCGCGGAACTGGTCGTGGTACCGGCTCCGGCGACGGCTCAGGGCGAGATCGCGGCTGCGATCGCGCCGCACCTGACATCGGGGCAGGTGGTGTTCCTGCCGCCCGGCACTTTCGGCAGCTACGTCATGGCCGAAATCGTGCGTGCGAGCGGTTCGAACGCGCAGCTCGCGTTCGCCGAGACGGGCACGCTGCCCTACCTCGCGCGCAAGCGCGGGCCCGCGGAAATCGCGATCACGGTGCGCGCCGTGCGCCTGCCCACGGGCGTCTATCCGGCGGCGCGCGCGGGCGAGGCGCTCGGCGTGATCCGCTCGGCCTACCCTTCGGTGCAGCCCTGCGGCAACGCGCTTTCGGGCGCGCTCATGAATGCCGGGCCGGTGATCCATCCGCCGCTCATCGTGCTGAACGCCGCGCCGCTGGAGAAATTCGAGCGCTGGGACATCCACAACGAGGGCACGCAACCCTCGGTGCGCGCGGTCACCGACCGGCTGGACGGCGAGCGCGTCGCGTTGCGCGAGGCGCTCGGTTTCGCCGCGCCGCATTTCCCGCTCGCCGACCATTACACGAGCGACCGCTGGATGTACGGCGACGCGCATCGCAAGCTCGTCGATTCGGGCGACTGGCGCGAGCGCATCGACCTGCGCGCGCATCGCTACATGACCGAGGACATGGCGCTCGGTCTCGCGTTTCTCGTCTCGGTGGCGAAATGGGCCGGGGTCGACGCGCCGGTGGCGCAAGGACTGCTCGCGATCGCCGGCGCCATCCTCGGCCGTGACCTGCGCCGCGGGCCGCGCACGCTGGAAGCGCTGGGTCTGGTCACGCTGGCGCGCGACGAAATGACGCTGCTGCTGCACGAAGGTCGCGCATGAGCGCCGCGCCGCGCCGCATCGCCGCGGCGGGTGCTGGCCGCATGGGGCGCGGCATCGCGCTCGCCTTCGCCTATGCGGGCTACGACATCGCGGTCGTCGACCTGAAGGCGCGCGAGGCCGCGGCGTGGCCGCGCCTGAAGGACGACGCACTGGCGGAGATGCGCGCGAGTCTCGAAATGCTCGCGGATCTCGAGGCGATGCCGCGCGATGCGGTCGGCCGCGTGATGCATCGCATCCGGCTGGTGCCCGAGGGCGAAGCCGCCGAGGCGCTCGCGCAGGCCGAAGTGGTGTTCGAGGGCGTTCCCGAAACGCTCGTCGCGAAACAGGCGGCGTTTGCCCGCCTGTGCGCCCTGGTTCCAGCGGACGCCATACTCGCCTCGACCACTTCGACGATCCTTCCGGGTGATCTCGCCGCGTTCGCCACGCACCCGGAGCGGGTGCTGAACGCGCACTGGCTCAATCCGGCGTTCGTGATTCCGCTGGTGGAACTGTCGGCGCACGCGGGGACGGCGCACTCGGCGATCGCGCGCCTGCGGGGACTGCTCGAAGACATCGGCAAGGTGCCGGTGCTGTGCGCCGCGGCGCCGGGCTACATCGTGCCGCGATTGCAGGCCCTGATCATGAACGAGGCCGCACGCATGGTGGAAGAAGGCGTGGCGAGCCCCGAGGACATCGATCGCGCGACGCGCTACGGCCTGGGACTGCGCTTTGCGGCGCTCGGCGTGATCGAGTTCATCGACTACGGCGGCAACGACATCCTGTATTACGCCAGCCGCTATCTCGCCGCACACCTGAGCCGCGAGCGCTACCAGGCGCCGGCGATCGTCGAGCGCCTGATGCGCGAGAACCGCAACGGCCTGCGGTCGGGCGAGGGTTTCTACGACTACCGCGGGCGCGACCTGCAGGCGTACCGGCGCGATGCGCTCGGCCGCACCCTGGGGCAGCTGCGCCACGCGGGCCTGTACCGGCCGCCGCGCTGAGACCGGCTGGAAATGAACCGCGATTCACCTTGCCGGAAGATTGATCTACATCAGATTCGGGCACAGGTTGACGCACTTAGAGTTTCGCTTCCCGCTTCAGGGAGACTGCGGCCGGGAGATCGTCCAAACCAAGGAGGAGCAGCCATGATCCGCAAACACGTCAGTGCTATCGCCATCGCCGCATTCGCGGCGAGCGCCGGCAGCGTCCAGGCCGACATCACCGTGGGCGTGTCGCTCGCGCTCACCGGCGGCACCGCGTCGCTCGGCATTCCCTACAAGAACGCGTTCGAGCTGCTGCCGAAGACGCTCGGCGGCGAGCCCGCCAGGTACCTCATCCTCGACGACGAGAGCAAGCCCGACAACGCCGCGAAGAACGCGCGCAAGTTCGTCACCGAGGACAAGGTCGACGCGCTGATGGGCTCGGCCGGGGTGCCCTCGAGCATGGCGATGATCCAGGTCGCGGCCGAGAGCAGGACGCCGATCATCGTGCTCACGCCGGTGGCGCCGATGCCGCCGGAGCGCGCGCAATGGACTTTCGTCGTGCCGCAGACCACCGAGCTCATGATGAGCGCCGTGGTCGATCACATGAAGGCGCGCGGCGTGAAGACCGTCGGCTATATCGGCTTCTCCGACACCTGGGGCGACCTCGTCTACAACGCGCTGCAGACGCTCACCAAAAACGGCGCGCTCAGGATCATCACCAACGAGCGCTACGCGCGCCCGGACACCAGCGTCACCGGGCAGGTGCTGAAGATCATGGCGGCGAATCCCGACGCCGTGGTGGTGGGCGGCTCGGGTTCGCCGGGCGCGACGCCGCACATCGCGCTCGCCGAACGCGGCTTCAAGGGCCCGATCTACCACAACCACGGCACCGTCAACCGCGCCTTCATCGACGCCGGCAAGAAGAGCGTCGAAGGCGCGGTCGCGCCCACCGGCGCGCTGATCGTGCACGAAGAGCTGGCGGCGAGCTTTCCGACCAAGGCCGTGTCGGGCGATTTCACGCAGAAATACGAGGCCAAGTACGGCGCCGGCAGCCGCAACGCCTTTGCCGGCTACAGCCACGACGGCGTCAAGCTGCTCGACGCCGCCGCGCCCGCCGCGCTGAAGCAGGCCAAGCCCGGCACGCCCGCGTTCCGCGACGCGCTGCGCGCCGCGCTGGAGAACGTGAAGAACGTGATCGGCACGCACGGCGTGTACAACATGAGCCCGGCCAACCACAACGGCCTCGATGAGCGCGCGCGCGTGCTGGTGCGCGTCGAGAACGGCACT
>SCUF01000232.1 GCA_004298325.1 Betaproteobacteria bacterium
CAGCACGTAGGGCGCCACGCCGTAGACGTTGGCGCTGTAGGCGCCGGAGCGCTTGCCCTCGTTCTCGTAGACGTCGAGCCTGCCGCCCTGCATCCAGCGCCGGTACTTCTCCACGTAGTCGGCGCCGAGCGGCGCGACGGCCTCCAGCACGAGGTCCTTCGAGGCGTCGAAATCATAGCTCCGCTCGGTCCGGTAGACCGGAATGAACGCGTCATACAGGTGGTACTCGGCGAGGCCGAGCAGCTTGCGCCGCAGCTTCGCGTAGCGCTGCAGCGGCGCGGTGCCCTTGCGCACCGTGTCGATCAGCGTCGTCACCACGGCCGGCGGAATGGCGTTGTCTTCGAGCGCGGCCTCCAGCGTGGTAGGGAAATTGCGCGCCTGTGCCATGAACCAGCCGCGCTGCAGCACCCCGTTGTAGATCGCGGCGTAGGTGTTGGCGGTGGCGGCATACGTCTTGAGGTGGGCTTCGAAGGCCTTCGCGCGCTCCGCCTGGACGTAATTGGTGTGCAGCAGGTGCTGGTAATTGGCTGGCGACACGGTCACCTCCGCGCCGTCCGCCAGGGTGATTTTCGGGAACTTGATGTCGGAAGTGGAGAGCTCCTGGAAGATCGCGGTCGGCGTCTGGCCGAAGCGCGCCGCGAACGACAGCAGCTTTTCGCCCTTCTCGTCCAGCACGTGCTTTTGCTTGCGGTAGTCGTCGAGGATGGTGAACGCGTAGGGGGCGAGGCCTGGCGTTTCCCGGATCCAGCGCTGCATCGTCGCCTGCGGAATCTGCAGCAGTTCCGGCGTGAACCAGGCGGTGGCAGTGCCGAACTTCGCGAACAGCGCCGTCACGCGCTGGAACTTGCCGGCCACGTCCTGCTTGCGCGTGTCGGTGTCGCGCTGCAGCTGCGGGTAGCGGTACACCTTGTACTGCAGCATGCCGATGTCGTCGAAGGCCTGGTAGGCCTTCAGCACCTCGGCCGGGCCCCTGGCGAGGGAGCCCTTGAGGGCGGCGAAGGCGTCCATCTTCGATTCCAGCTCTCGCATCCCGGCTTCCCACGCCTCCCAGTTCGGGTAGATCGCCGAGAAATCCCAGCGGTATTGCAGCGGGATTTCGGCGCGGTCGCGGGTGGCGGGTTTGGCAGCGTCGGCGGGCGCGTGCAGCGCGACGGCCAGGAACGCCAGGGCGGTGGCAATCAGGCGGGACGGTTGCATCGTGAGTCTTTTCGAAAGCCGCAGGCGCGGCGCCGGCCGGCATTATGCGCGAAAGCCGCGACCTGCTGCGCTTGTCACTCGCCCGCCGGGTCTGCTAGCAACCACGGTCGGCGGACGCATGATAAACAAGGCGCGTCGTCGGCCCCGGGAGCGCGTGCAATGCCATCGTTCCTCGAAGTCATCGAAGATCAGCTGGTGGCCAATCGGCTGCCGCTCGCCGGCGTCACGATCGCTGCAACGCCGTTTCCGAACACGCCGGCGGTGCTCAGCCTGCACTGGCACGCCTTCGTAGAGATCACGCTCGCGCCCGAAGGCAATGCCGTCGCCTACCAGAGCGTGCCGAGCTCGGCGCTGCAGGTCAGCCCGCGTTGGGACCGGATCGAAGACATCGAAACCAGCGTGCTCGAAACCGCCTGGGAACTGGGCGCGTGGGATCTGCGGCGCATCGAGGCGCGCGCCTGCGCGCGGCCGGGCGCCGCCCCGCGCGAGTACATCGAGTGCGAGACTTCGTTCGGCGTCTCGCCGCGGGTGATCGACGGCGAGCCCGTGTTCGTGTCGGCAGTACCCGACGGCCAGGACCTGGTGGAAGCGGCTTCGCGGGCCGGTTACCTGTGCTGGCAGTTCCGGCCGACCTGGTGCGGTTTGTGGAAGGAATTGGCGAACGACGTGACGCTCGAGAAAGGCGGCTACCGCAATCCGACCTGCCCGCTCGCGGCGCAGGCGTACGAACCCGGCCGCTCGCGCACGCTGCTCTTTCAGCTCGGCGTCACGGAGAGCTGAATACGGGCGCTCGCCGCCCGCGCGTCGAGCAACTGCTCGAAGGAAAACCCGTAGCCGCCGTGCTGGTCCAAGGCGCGCGCCCGCGCGCGCAGCTCATCTTCGCCCGCCAAGGCCTGCGCAGAGGCAAAGACGATGAGGTTGGCCGTACCCGCGGGGCGATAGACTTCGATGGCCTTGAATTCCCTGCGGATGCCATCCACGTACGCGTCCGCATCGCGTCCCCTGATCAGGTTGAACATCGCGACACCGCCCGGGTTCAGGCGTGCGCGCACGCTGGCGTAGAAAGCCGCGCTCTTCAGGCTCAACGGATGCCCGCTGCTGTCGGTCCGCACCTCCGGATGCAGATGGGCGTCGACGAGAATCAGGTCAAAGCGCGCGACACTGCGCTGGAGAAATTCGCGGCCGTCCGCGACATGAATGCTCGTTCCCGGCGATTCCGTCGTGCCGAAATACTCGCGCGCCACGCGCACCACGACCGGGTCGATCTCGACGACATCCAGGCGCAGCCGGGGAAAGTGGTGGTCGAGAAAACGCACCATGGCGCCGCCGCCAAGGCCGATCAACAGGCACGACTCGGCTTGCGGACGGTACAGCAGCGCGGCCATGGCGGTCCGCGCATAGGCATGCTGCAGCACGTGCGGCGCGCGCAGGTCGATCTGCGTCTCGACCACGTCGAGGTCGGAGTCGCCGATGAAGTAGAGCGCCCGCTGGCTGCCGGAGTCGACCACGCGGATGTGCGAGTACTCCGAGCGGACCTCATGGACCACGGTAGCTGCGCACGCTGCAAGCAGCACGCAGCAGGCGACAAGGCCTTGCAACCGGATTCGAAGGGTGGTGTTCCGCCAGCGGTCCATGGCATGGACGGCGCGCGCGTGCGGGCGACGCGCCGGCGATGGCAGCTTAGCAGCTGCCGCTATTCGTACACGATCTCGTCTGCGGCGTCGGCCTCTGCGGCGTCGCGAGCGTAATCTCGCAGCAGGCGGGCGGCCTTGTGCTTGCCGCGCCCGCGGTACCACTCGTGGGCAATGATCATGGCCATCACCTCGTTGGTGCCGGTCCAGATGGACGCCAGCCTGATGTCGCGGTAAATCCGCTCCAGCGGCAGGACGTTGGTGTAGCCGATGCCGCCGACCACCTGCATGGCGTTATGCACCACCTTCTGGCAGGACTCGGTCACGAATTTCTTGGTTTCCGAAATGAGCCGGCGCACGCGATCCACAGCGACGCCGTCATCCACCGCGCGTGAAGTGAGGTAGACCATCGCCCTGCTGGCGTCGAGCAGCGTCACCGCCTCCGCGACCTGGAAGCTCACCCCCTGGAAGCGGTTGATCACCTCGCCGAAGGCCTTGCGGCGCGAAGAATACTGGGTCGCGACCTCGAGCGCCGGGCGGGCGGCGCCAATGGTCATTGCGGCCGTACCCAGCCGCTCGGGAATCATCATGGTGTTGAATACCGGGTAGGCGCCATTCACCTCGCCGATCACGTTTTCACGCGGCACCCTGGCGTCACGGAACACCAGACGCCCGGTGCCGCCCCCACGGCAGCCCATCAGGCCGTAGAGGTACTTGGTTTCCACACCCGGTCCGCGGTCGACGATGAAGCAGGTCATGCTTTGCTGCGCGCGTGCGCCGGGATCGGGATCGGTCCGGGCATACACCAGGAAATAGTCCGCGCCCTCGGCGCCGACGATGAAGCGTTTCTGGCCGTTGAGCAGGAAATGGTCTCCGCAGTCCCTGGCCGTCGTCGTCGTGCCAAAGAAATCCGAGCCGCCGCGCGGTTCGGTGAGACATTCGGCGGCGAAAATTTCGCCTGCCAACAGCGGCTTGACGTAGCGCTCACGCTGCGCGTCGCTGCCGTGGCGAATGATCGCGTCGCAAACCAGGTCGGCGCCAAGCCCGAAGACGCAGGCCAACTCGTAGCTCAGGCTGCCGATCTCCTCCGATACCGCGCTCGCGGTGACCCAGTCCATTGCGCGACCGCCCCACGCCCTGGGATGGCGCACGCCGAGCAGGTTGCGCCGTGCTGCCTCCCGCAACCACGCCCTGGGAAAGCGCACTTTGTCGGCATCCATGTCCAGGATCAGCTGGCGCGGCGTGTCCCTGACGAACGCACGCGCCTCCTCTACGACCCGGCGCTGTTCGTCGTTCAGAAGGTGTTCGTACACTGGCCCCCCGGGATTGTGTAATGGGTCAACGCGATCCGTCGCCGACAGGGTCCGGCGCGGACTCAGACCATCTGCTTCGCGATCCTCAGGCGCATCGCGCTCATGTCGTCGCCGCGCAGCTCGCGCAGCGCGTAGCCTGCGAAATCTGCCACCACGTGCTTGCGCCAGCGCAGGTCCATGTCGGTGTTGTCCATCGGCTTGGCGCGCGATTCCGCCGCCTCGCCGATGGCCGCGATGGCGTCGTCGGTGAGCTTGCGGCCGATCAGCGCGTCGCACTTGATCACCAGCGGGTGCGACGAAACCGCGCCGAGCACCAAACGCGCCGCCGCCACCGTGCCGTCCGCGGCGAGCTTCGCCGCGGCCGCCACCCCGAGCAGCGGAAAGTCGAACGAACCGCGCCGGCGCAGCTTCCAGTAGCTGCTCGTCCAGCCATCCGCCTTCGGCAGCAGCACCTCGGTCAGGATCTCGTCGGGCTTGCGCTTCAGATATTCGATGCCGTCGTTCTGGTACAGCTCGGCGAGCGCGATCTCCCGTTCGCCGGCCGCCGCGACCAGCTTCACCCGCGCGCCGAGCGCGATCAGCGCGGGCACCGTGTCGGTCGACGACACCGCCAGGCAGCGCTTGGAGGCGGTGGCGACCCAGCACACCGCGCCGTCCTTCTTCATGCAGAAGTCGATCGCCTTGCGCCACTCGTAATTCTGGTTGTAGTAGGTGCAGCGCGTATCCAGGCACAGGTTGCCGCCGAGCGTGCCCATGTTGCGCAGCTGCGGCGTGGCCACCTGCGCCGCCGCCTGCGCCAGGCCGCGATACCGCTCGCGCAGGCCGCGCACCGCGAGCAGTTCGCTGAGCGTCAGTCCGGCGCCCAGCCGCAGGCCGGAACCGTTGGCGACCTTCTTCAACGCCTCGAGCTGGCGCAGGGAGACCAGGGTCTGCGGCATCTGGTGGCGGCGTTTCATGTTCGGCAGCAGATCGGTGCCGCCGGCGATGAGCATGGCGCCGTCGCCTTCCCAGGCGAGGATCTTCGCCGCTTCCTCCACGGAGCGCGGTGCGCGGTAATCGAACCAGGGCAGCCGCATCATGACGCGGCCACTCCCAGGGGCCTGGGCATTTTCGATTCGTTGCCGTCGCCGCCCTCCCAGGGCGGCAGCACGAACATCGGCTTCGGATAGGGCACCTCGGGAAAGCGCTCGGGGCCGATGCGCGGCGGCTTGCCCGCAGCCTTCAGTTCGAGCGCCGCGAGCACCTTGTCGGGCGTGATCGGCAGCTCGTCGATGCGCACGCCGACGGCGTCGTAGATCGCGTTCGCGACCGCCGGCATCACCGGCAGGAGCGGCCCCTGCCCCACTTCCTTGGCGCCGAACGGGCAGTTCGGATCCGGGTCCTCGATCAGCGCCACCTCCACCTCCGGCATGTCGAGCGCGGTGAGGCTCTTGTAATCGAGCATTGAAGGGATGCGGTGCACCAGCGCGCCCGAGAGCTTTGGCGGCAGACGGCGGAACGCCTGTTCTTCCATCAGCGCCTCACCCAGTCCCATGTACACGCTCCCGATCACCTGGCCGCGCGCCAGCACCGGATTGATCGCCCGTCCGATGTCGTGCGCGATCCAGATCTTGGGCACGTGGATCCAGCCGGTCTTCTCGTCCACTTCGACCTCGACCACGCACGCGCTGAAACTGTAGGCCGGCGACGGGCCGACGCCGCCGCCCTTGTACTTGCCCGGCGGCTTCGGCGGCGTATACGAGCCCACCGCAGAGAGCGTGCCGAGCTTCGACTCGGTGATCGCGACCGCCTCCGCGAAACTCATGCCCCTGCCCGGGTCCTCAGCGGCAAACACGCGGCCCTGCGAGAACACGACGCGCTCGGGTGTCGTGCCGAGCTGCTCGGCCACCGCCCCGGCGAACTGTTCGCGCATCCGCTCGGCGGCCTGCACCGCGGCGTTGCCCATCATGATGGTGACGCGGCTCGAGTAGGAGCCGAGGTCGACCGGCGTGATCGCGGTGTCGCCGGTGACGCAGCGCACGACGCCGGTGTCGACGCCGAGCACCTCGGCGACGATTGCCGCCAGCACGTCGTCCGAGCCCTGCCCGATTTCCGTCGAGCCGCAGAACACGGTCACCTGGCCGCTGCGGTCCACCAGCAGCTGCACGCCCGAATGCGGCATCTTGTTCCAGTAGATCGAGACGCCGGCGCCGCACATGTAGGTGCTGCAGGCGATGCCGACGCCGCGCCCCGCGGGAAGCTTGCGGTGCTTGTCCTTCCAGCCCGACATCTCGACCACCTTGCGGATGCACTCGGCCAGGCCCGTAGTCCCTACGCGCAGCCAGCTTGCCGTGAGCGAGCCGGGCCTGGTCACCATGCCCAGCCGCAACTCGGCGGGGTCGAGCGCGAGCTTCTCGGCAATCTTGTCGAGCTGGATCTCCTGCCCGAAGCGCGGCTGCGGCGTGCCGTGGCCGCGCTTGGGACCGCAGGCCGGCTTGTTGGTGAAGACGCGGCAGGCCTCGAACTTGAAGCGCGGCAGCTCGTAGGTCACGGGCGTGAGCACGCCGCTGTAGAACGTGGCCGCCGGTCCGTGCGAGCCGTAGGCGCCGCCGTCCAGCAGCGTCTGCAGGTGCATCGCCGTGAGCCGGCCGTCCTGGCTCACGCCGGTGCGCAATCGCATCAGGACCGGATGGCGGCCGCGATGCACGTAGAACACCTCTTGCCGCGTCAGACCGATCTTCACCGGGCGGCCCAGCAGCAGCGCTGCCTTGCAGACCACGAATTCGTGTCCACCCGGATCGCACTTGCCGCCGAAGCCGCCGCCGTTCGAGCAGGCGATGACGCGGATCTGCGATGCGGGCATCTGCAGCACGCGCGCCAGCTGCCGGTGCAGGTAATGGGGGTTCTGCGTGCTCGAGGAGAGCAGCAGCTTGCCTTCGCCGTCGATCGCGGCGAGCGAGGCCTGCTGCTCGATCGGCAGATGCGTGTTGCCCTCGTAGAAGAAGACGTCATCGAAGACGTGGTCCGAATGCGCCAGCGCCTCGTCGACGTCGCCGAACTCGTAGGCCTGGTTGCGGTGGATGTTGCCCGATTCGCCGTAGTCGTGGATGCGCGTTTCCGGGTGCGCCAGCGCCTCCTCGGGAGTCGCGATCGTCGGCAGCGCGCGGTACTTCACCTCGATCAGCTCGAGCGCCTCGCCCGCGGTCTGCTCGTCGCGCGCGATCACCGCGGCCACCGGGTCGCCGACATACCGCACGCGCTCGGGCGCCAGCGGATATTCGTCCTGCGACACCGGCATGATGCCGAACGGAACGGGGAAGTCCTTGCCGGTCAGCACGAGGTGCACGCCGGGATGCGCGCGCGCGCGCTGCACGTCGATCGACTCGATGACGGCGTGCGGCTGCGGCGAGCGCAGGAGCTTTGCGTGCAGCATGCGCGGCAGCTGCAGGTCGTCGGCAAAGCGCAGCTGCCCCAGCACCTTGGCGCGGCCATCGACGCGGCGGCGCGATTTGCCGACGACCTCGAGGCGTTTCCTCGGCGCGCTCACTTGGCTTCGCCCCGCAGCTCCGACGCCGCGTGCTCGATCGCATCGACGATCTGCTGATAGCCGGTGCAGCGGCACAGGTTGCCGGCGGTCGCCTCGCGGATGCGGTCGCGGCTCGGGTTCGGCTCCCGCTCGAGCAGCGCCTTGGCGGTCATGATCACGCCGGGCGTGCAGTAGCCGCATTGCGAGCCGCCGTGATCGGCGAACGCCGCCTGCAGCGGGTGCAGCGCGTTGCCGCGCGCCAGGCCCTCGATCGTCTCGACCGCGCGGCCCTCGCATTCGATGGCGAGCTTCAGGCACGAGAGCTGGGGCTCGCCGTCGATCAGCACGGCGCAGGCGCCGCACTCGCCCAGCTCGCAGCCGTGCTTGGTGCCGGTGAGGCCGAGGTCCTCGCGCAGCAGCTCCAGCAGCGTCTTGTAGGGCGCGAACGAGACTTCGGTGTCCTCGCCGTTGACGCTCAGGCGCAGCTGCACGTTGCGCCGGCGCTCGATCCTGGCCGTTCCGGACATTGTTTGGACCCCAAACAAATTGACTGACGCCACTTTACCCCCTGCCTCCGCCGGACGCAAAGGGGTAAAGCTTGATCTGGATCAGAGGAAGGCGCAGAGGCGCGGCAGAATGGCGCCGATCGACCCCGGCAGCAGCGCGTCGGCCAGCTCGTCGAGCGCGGTCGGCTGCGCGTTCACGATCACCACGCGCGCCCCCGCGGCTTTCGCCGCCGGCACGGCGCCGGCGACCGGGTAGACCTGCAGGCTCGAGCCGACCGCGAGCAGCACCTCGGCCTCGGCGGCCGCGCGCATGGCGCGGTCGATCACCTCCGGCACCAGCGCCTGGCCGAAGGAGATGGTGGCGCTCTTCAGCACGCCGCCGCAGGTCCGGCAGGCGGGATCCGATTCGCCCGCGCGCACGCGCTCGAGCGTCTCGAGCATCGGCCCGCGCCAGCCGCAGCTCATGCATACGACCTTGCGCACCGTGCCATGCACTTCGATCACGCGCTCCGGCGAATTGCCCGCAACCTGGTGCAGCTCGTCGATGTTCTGCGTGATGAGCGCGTGCAGCTTCCCGCGCCGCTCCAGCTCGACCAGCGCGGCGTGCCCGGCATTCGGCTGCGCCGACCACGCCGGGTGTTCCAGGCGGCTCTGCCAGGCCAGGCGCCGCACTTCCGGATCCGCCATGTAGTAGCGGATGTCGGAGAGCTTTTCGGCCTTGGGGTTCTGCGTCCACACGCCCTGCGGGCCGCGGAAATCGGGAATGCCGGAATCGGTCGAGATGCCCGCGCCGGTCAGCACGACGACGCGTTTCGCGCCGTCGATCCAGCGCTTCGCCGTGGCGATCGAGGTCATTCAGCCGCGGATGTTACCCTGACGCGAGCAGGGGCTCGGTCCGCGGCTTCGCGGTACGATGCGTGCACCATGCACAGGCTTTGCATCGCATTGCTCGCCGTCTCGACCCTCGCGCTGCCCGCGACCGCGGGCGCCGGCCGCAATGGAACTTCCACAAGTACCTGATCGACCGGCGCGGCGAAAAGGTGCTGGCTTTCGGGAGCCGCGTCGCGCCGGAAGACGGCCGGCTCGTCGCCGAGATCGAGCGCCTGCTGGCGCAGAAGTAGAGCGTCTGCGGCTAGTCGCGGCGCCCGCGCCGGTCGTGCCGGTCGCGCCGGTCGTGCTTGACGTGGCCGTAGGCGTGCCCGCGGCCGGCCTTTCGCCGATCCCAGTAGCCGCGGTGCAATTGCCAGCGCGGACCGGACTGGACCCAGCGATCGGGCACCCAGACGTAACCCGGGCGCTCGACCACCCATTGCCCGCGGATCCAGATGTGGCGGTCACGATGCCAGGTCCAGTAGCCCGGCACCCAGACGTAGCCGGGGCGCACCACCGGCACCACTTCAACGATCGGGGCCGGCGGCGGAACGCCGATCACGAACGAGACATCGACCCGCGCAAACGTCGGCGCGGACAATGAACCCAGGAGCATTCCTGTTGCGATCAACGCCCTGAAAGGTTTCATGGTCTGCCTCCTTCGGGTTGGATCAATAGGAGCGATAGCGGTCGCGATAGCCACCCCGGTAGCCGCCGCGATAACCGCCACGATAGCCGTAGTAACCGCCGTACGGCCGCACTACGACCGTGGGCGCGGGCACGCCGATGTACACGCCCGAGGGCTCGGCGATGGGAACCGCTATGCAACCCGACAGGCCGACGACGGCAAGCAACAGGACGAAGATTTTCATGGTGGGCCTCCGTGAGTTAGCGTACTCCCTTGAACGCAGGGCCCTCCGGGCGGACCACGCTCAATTGTTACAAGAGGTTGCCCGCCTGCCGCAGGTGCTCGTGGTGTCGCGCTCCCGCATTACACTTGGTAACACCATGCGCCCCGAATCGATCGCCCTGGGCGACCTGCGCGTGCGCCGCCTCGGTTTCGGCGCCATGCGGGTCTGCGGCCCGCAGGTCTGGGGCTGGCCGAAGGACCGCGCCAACGCGCTCGCCGTGCTGCGGCGCGCTTACGACCTGGGACACAACTTCTTCGACACTTCGGACGCCTACGGACCGCAAGTGAATGAAACGCAGATCGCGGCGGCGCTCCATCCCTATCCGAAGGACCTCGTGATCGCCACCAAGGGCGGCCTGCTGCGTCCGAGCGCGCCGCGCTGGGATCGCTGCGGCCGGCCGCAACATCTGCGCCGCGCGCTCGAAGGCAGCCTGAAGCGATTGCGCCTGGAGCGCATCGACCTGTACCAGCTGCACGCGCCGGACCCGAAGGTGCCGCTGGCCGAGTCGATCGGCGCCCTCGCCGAGCTGCAGCGGGCCGGCAAGATCCGCCACATCGGGGTCTCGAACGTGAGCGCAGCGCAACTGGCGGCCGCGCGGCGCGTCGCACCGATCGTCTCGGTGCAGAACCAGTACAACCTCGGCGACCGCAGCTCGGAGGGCGTGCTCAGGGCCTGCGAGAAAGCGAAGATCGCCTTCCTGCCCTGGTATCCTCTGGGCGCCGGCGCGGCCCTGCGCGCGGCAAAGCTGAAGCAGGTCGCGGCACGGCTGCGAGCGACGCCGGCGCAAGTCGCACTGGCGTGGTTGCTGGCGAGATCGCCCGTGATGCTGCCGATTCCCGGCACCCATTCGCTCGCGCATCTCGAGGAAAACGCCGCTGCCGCCGAGCTGCGGCTGACGGCCGAAGATATTGCGATGCTAGACTGAACCAGCGGTCCACGAAGGGGAGATCGTGGCGACCAGGAATTCTCGCGCAACAACCAGGAAAAGTCCCCGCGGCAAACCGCGGCGCGCCATGCGCCGGCGCGCGCCCGCGGCCGATGCGCAGCGCATCGACCTGCTCATGCAGGCGATCAACGAGGGCGTGTACGACTGGGATATTGCCAGCGGCACGGTTTACTACTCGGACTGGGTACGGCGCGCGCTGGGGTTGAGTGCCGCGGAACTGAAGACCGCCGCCGATTGGCGCAATCGCATCCATCCCGACGACGTTCCCCGCTACGACGCGGCGATCGTCGCGCATTTCAAGGGGCGGACCGAGCGCTTCGAGTGCGATTTCCGCTATCGCGCGAGAGACGGTTCCTGGCACTGGGCGCGGCAGCACGGCTTCGCGCTGCGCGACGCCCGCGGACGCGCGACGCGCATGATCGGCTCGACCGGCGACATTACCGAGCTGAAGCAAGCAACCGAGGCGCTGAAGGCGAGCGAGGAACGCTATGCGCTGGCGATGCGCGCCGCGACCGAGGGCGTCTACGAGTGGGATCTCGCGAGCGGCAAGCTCTACATCTCCGATACCACCAAGGTTTTCTTCTGGTCCAAGACGCAGGCGCTGACGCCCGAATCCTGGAATGCGCGCGTCCATCCGGAGGATTTCCCCGCCTACCGGCAGGCGATCGCCGATCATTTCCGGGGACGCACGCCGCAGCTGGCGTGCGAGTACAGGATCCGCGACGCAGCCGGCGAGTACCTCTGGGTGCTCGATCGCGGCGTCGGCGTGCGCGATGCCAACGGCCGCGTCACCAAGTTCGTAGGTGCGATCAGCGATATCACGCCGCGCAAGCAGGCGGAGCAAGCGCTGCAGCGCGCGCATGCGGAAACGGCGGAGGCGCTGGAGCGGCAGATGGCGATCAGCGATATCCTGCGCGTCATCGCGAGCTCTCCCGGCAACGTCAGCCCGGTGCTCGACGCCGTAGCCGAACGCGCCGCGCGCATCTGCGACGCACGAATCGTGGACATCATCGTCGCCGAAGGGAACACGATGCGCGTTGGAGCCACCGTTGGCGACATGGGCCGCCCGGCGGGCGAAGCGATCACCGTCGATCGCACGACGGTCATGGGGCGATCCATCGTTGACCGGGAGATCGTGCACGTGGCCGACCTGCTGAACGCGGGCGAAGAGTTCCCGCGCGGCCAGCAGCTCGCGCTCAAGTACGGGCACCGCACGATTCTCGCCGTGCCGCTCCTGCACGAACAGCGCGCGCTCGGCACGATCCTGATACGGCGCACTGAGGTGCGGCCATTCGAGGAAAAGCACGTAGCGCTGCTGAAGACCTTCGCCGCACAGGCCGCAATTGCGATCGAGAATGCCCGCCTGTTCAACGAAACCCGGGAGGCATTGGAGCGGCAGAAGGCGACGGCAGACGTGCTGGCCTCGATCAGCGGCTCGATGACCGACGCGCAGCCGGTGTTCGACCGCATCGTCCGCAACGTGCGCCGGCTGTTCGGCACGCGCTTCTCCGTGCTCCAGCTGCTCAAGGACGGAATTGTCGAGATGCCCGCGGTGGACGGTGACCCGGGATTCGAGCGCCTGCGCGAGCGCTACCCCCGGCCCCTCGACGACACCACCGTCGGAGGCCGCGCCATGCTCTCGAAGCAGGTGGTCCAGGTCGCGCCGGTGCTCGGCAACCCCGACGCGCCCGCCGCGGCGCAGCAGTTCGCGCGCGCCTTCGGCTTCGACTCGGTGATGTTCGCGCCGATGGTCCACGAGGGTCGGGTGATCGGCGCAATCGGCGCCGCGCACCCGGACGCGAGACCGTTCGACGAGCGCCAGGTCGCGCTCATCCGCACCTTTGCCGATCAGGCCGTGATCGCGATCGAGAACGCGCGCCTGTTCCGCAGACTGGAATCCAGCAATCAGCATCTCTCGCGAGCGCTTGACCAGCAGACCGCCATGGCCGACGTGCTGCGCGCCATCGCGGGCTCGCCGACCGAGGTGCGCCCGGTGCTCGCCGCGCTCGCCGAACGCGCCGCGCAGCTGTGCGGCGCCGCCTACGTCAACGTGCTGCTCGAGGACGGCGAAACTCTGCGCACAATGGCGGTGCACTCCGCCCCCGGCGGTCCGGAGCCGGACCTCGGCTTTGCCATGCGGGCCACGACAGCGACCGTGAACGGGCAGGCTTTCCTCGAGCGCCGCGTCGTGCACGTCGAGGATTTCACCGCCGTCGCCGCGCGCGAATACCCCGACTCGGTCGAAATCCAGCGCCGCTTCGGCTTCCGCACCATTCTCGGCGTGCCGATGCTGCGCGAGGGCAAGGCGATCGGCACCATCTCGATCTGGCGGCGCGAGGTACGGCCATTCGCAGCCGACGAGATCGCGCTCATGCAGACGTTCGCCGACCAGGCCGTGATCGCCATCGAAAACGTGCGCCTGTTCCACGAGGTGCAGCAGAAGAGCGCACAGCTCGAGACCGCCAACAAGCACAAGTCCGAGTTCCTCGCCAACATGTCGCACGAACTGCGCACGCCGCTCAATGCCATCATCGGTTTCTCGGAAGTTCTCGGCGAGCGCTATTTCGGCGAACTCACCGAGAAGCAGGACGAGTACGTGAAGGACATCCACGCCTCCGGCAGGCACCTCCTCTCCCTCATCAACGACATCCTCGACCTCTCCAAGATCGAGGCCGGCCGCATGGAGCTGGAAGCCACAGACTTCGACGTCAGGTCCACGATCGACAACGCGATCACCCTGGTGAAGGAGCGCGCGCAGCGCCACGGCATCGCGCTCAGGCTGGAGGTCGCGCCGGGGCTCGGAACGATCCGCGCCGACGAGCGCAAGTTCAAGCAGATCATGCTCAATCTGCTGTCGAACGCGGTGAAATTCACGCCCGAAGGCGGAAGTGTCAGCGTCGCCGCGCGGCCGAGGGACAGCCTGCTCGAGGTCTCGGTCGCCGACACCGGAATCGGCATCGCGCCGGAGGATCAGGCCGCGGTATTCGAGGAGTTCAAGCAGGTCGGCCCGGCGAGCGCCGGAAAGGCGGAGGGCACGGGCCTCGGCATGCCGCTCGCCAGGCGTTTCGTAGAGTTGCACGGCGGCACGATCCGCATCGATTCCTCGCCCGGAAGCGGTGCCACGTTCACATTCACCCTGCCGCTGGGTCGCTGATTCGTCCGCCGCACGTTCCTGTGCTAGCATTGCAGCACTTGCTAGCAACCCGATTTCCCGTGCCCAATCTCAGTCTGCGTGGCCTCGACTCAGCAACGCTGGCGCGCATCAAGCGCATCGCGCGCCGGCGCAAGCTGAGCGTCAACGGCCTGATCGTCGAGACGCTCCGTCGCCAATATGCCGCGCAGCCCCAGGAATTCCATGACCTCGACGCGCTCGCCGGGGCATGGACCAAGGCGCAGGCAGATGAATTCGACGCGGCAGTCGCGCCGTTCGCCGAGATCGAATCCGCGCTTTGGGCCGAACAGCCGAAAGCGGTTTATCGCGCGGGGTCGCGCACCCGGCGCGCGGTGCGTCGGTGAGCGCGATCGTCATCGACACCAATGTCTACAGCGGCTTTCTGCGCGGCAACGCCGTGGCGGAGGGCGCATTGCGCCTGGCGGACGAAATCCACCTCCCGCTGATCGTGCTCGCCGAGCTCCTGGCCGGATTCGCGGCCGGATCGCGGAGCGCCGCGAACCGTGAGCAACTGGCACGCTTCATGGCGTCGCCCCGCGTGCATCTGCTGACTCCGGACGCAAAGACCGCCGATCACTATGCCGACGTGTTCGCGGCGCTGAAACGGCAAGGGGCTCCGATACCCACCAACGATCTCTGGATCGCCGCGCTCGCTCGGCAGCATCGCCTGCCGCTGTTCAGTTTAGACGTCCACTTCGGCGTCGTGCCTGGGCTGGCTCTCTACCGATCATGATCGGGTTTTCGCGTCGACCACCCGCATGAACTGCGGCGCGGTCTCTGCGAGGCGCGCGTCGCTCATGCGCCCGCTGCGCGTCATGTAGTCGTAGGCCAGGCCGAGCGCATCGAAGCGCCGCATGCGCTCCGGGAACTGCTCGTACCAGTGCGAGCTCCGATTGGCCGCAGCGAACAGCTTCTCGACCACCGGGCGGCGCTCGCGCTCGAACGCCGCCAGCGCCGCGCCGACATCGTCGCCGCATGCGCCGAAGGCGCGATCGAGCGCGATCGCGTCCTCGAACGCGAGGCGCGTCCCGGAGCCGATCGAGAAGTGCATCGTGCGCAGCGCGTCTCCGATCAGCACCGCCGGCGTGCCGGCCGGCGTCCGCGCAACCCAGTTGCGGTTATGCAGGATCGGGAACTGCCGCCAGACCGACTTGTTCGACTCGAGCGCCTGGCCGCCGAGGTCCGCCGCGAACACGCCCTCGCAGTAGTCACGCGAATCGGGGTCGCTCATGCGGTCGAGCCCGGCGCGCTGCCAGGTGGCCGCATCGCATTCGACGATGAAGGTGCTCATCGCGGGGCTGTAGCGGTAATGGTGCGCGACGAACGCGCCGTGCTCGCTCTCGCGGAAGGTGAGTGTGAGGCACTCGAAGCGCTGCGCCGTGCCGTACCAGGCGAAGCGGTTGCTCAGCCACTCGGTCTGCGGCTGGAACTGCGCCGCGAGCGAGCGGCGCACCAGCGAGTTGAGCCCGTCGGCGCCGACGATCAGGTCGGTCGGCCCGAGCTCCTCGTGGGACGCGATCGCGGTCGCGTAGCACACCCTGACGCCCGCGCCTTCGCAGAGGTCCTGCAGGAAGCGGTTCAGCTCCAGCCGCGCGATCGCGGCAAAGCCGTTGCCGTCGATGTCGACGGCCTCGCCGCGATGGGCGATGCGCTGCATCGGCCAGGATTGCATGCGCGGCAGCAGCTGGCGATAGAGATCGGGCGCGTCGCGCTCGAGGAAGGCGAGCGCGCCCTGCGAGAAGACGACGCCGAAGCCGAAGGTGGCGTCGCGCGGGTTCTGCTCGAACACCTCGACCGCCCAGGACGCGAAGCGCCGCTTGACGAGCAGCGCGAACAGCAGTCCGGCCGGTCCGGCGCCGGCGATCGCAAGTCGCACGGCGCGGCTACAGGCAGCTGCCCGTGCGGGCGCTCAGCGCGATCGGCCAGACGGATTCGAACACGCGCGGGCTGACGCACATCTCCTGGCAGTCCGTGGGCGCCACCGTCACGCGATCGCCCTGCGTCCAGATCCGCACCGCGCATCGCGAGCCCTCGCGGCGCGCGAGCAATTCGACAAACGGCATGCGTTTCGTCTGGCGGAAATGGGCGAGCTGGAAACTGCAGCTGCCCCTCTTGGGCACATCGATGCTCGCCTCGAGCTGACCCACCCAGCCGTCGCTCACCGTGAGCGCGATCTGCTCGCCGTAGCCACCCGGGTCGCGGCCGGAACATTGTGCCCGCAGCGACAGGGCCCGCACGGGTGCGCGCGCATGCGCCAACGCTCGCGGTACCGTTCCGACCGGTGGTTTTGGCGTCGTCGTTGCCGCATCGGCAGGGGGCGCCTGGCGGACGAGCGCGGAGCTATCGCGCTGCGGCTCCCGAGTCTCGCGCACCGGTTCCCTGAACTCCGCACAACCTGCCAGCAGGGCTGCCAAGGCGGCCGCGAGCGCCGCGCGTGCCGCGGCCTGCGAGTGCCGTTGCGAGAAACTCACCATGACGCTATTTTCCCTCAACTGCCCCGTGGCGGCCATTCGGCCGCATGGTAGCCGAGCGGTGCCGGCGGCCGGCTCCAGCCGCCGGGGGTCTCGGAGAGCTGCACCACGGGCCGCAGATGTCGGGCTTGCCCGACGGGTGACACCGTTTCCATGAGCAGCGCGTCCAGCTCGGCTTGCGGCAGTTCCGCCGACACGCTCGTCAGGCCAGTTTGCCGGCCGCGGCCTCGATGCGCGTGCAAGCCTCGTGCAGGTTGGCCAGCGAAGTGGCGAACGAAATGCGGAAATACGGCGACAGGCCATAGCCCGCGCCGTTCGGCAATGCCACGCCCTCGTCCAGCAGGTACGCCGTGACGTCGGCGTCGTTCGCCAGCACCCGGCCCTGCGGCGTGTGCTTGCCGAGCCAGTCGGCGCAGGAGACGTAAAAGTAGAACGCGCCGTGCGGCGCAGTGCAGGCGAGCCCCGGAATCGCGGCCAGGCGCGGCAGGATCGCATCGCGGCGCGCCTCCAATTCCGTGCACCGCTCCACGACGATTTCCTGCGGCCCGTTGAGCGCCGCGACCGCCGCGGCCTGGCTTACGGACGACGGGTTGAGCGAGCTTTGGGCCTGCAGCCGCGCCATGGCGCGGATCAGTTCCACCGGCCCCGCCGCGTAGCCCAGCCGCCAGCCGGTCATGGCATAGGTTTTCGAGACTCCGTTCACGGTCAACGTGCGCGCGGCGAGCTGCGGCGCCACTACGGCGAGCGTGGCAAAGCGGCGTCCGTCGAACAGGATGTGCTCGTACATGTCGTCGGCGATGATCCAGACCTGCGGATGGCGCTCCAGCACTGCGGCGAGCGCCCGCAGCTCATCGGCCGTGTACACGGCACCGGTCGGATTGGAAGGCGAATTGAGCATCAGCCACTTGCTGCGCGGCGTGATCGCGGCATCGAGCTCCGCGGGCTGCAGCTTGAAGCCGTTGGCGCGCTGCGCAGGCACCCAGACCGGCGTGCCTTCGGCGTAATGCGTCATGTCGGCGTAGGCGACCCAGGAAGGCGCGGGGATCAGCACCTCGTCGCCCGCGTCGAGCGTCGCCAGCAAGGCGTTGTGCAGGACCTGCTTGCCGCCCGCACCCGCAGAAATGTTTTCCGCCCTGCAGACGAGGCCGTTTTCGCGCCGGAACTTCTCCACGATCGCGGCCTTCAGCTCCGGCGTGCCATCGACCGGCGTGTAATGCGTCTGGCCGGCGCGCATTGCACGGTAGGCCGCGTCCATCACGTGGTCCGGCGTATTGAAATCCGGCTCGCCCTGCGCCAGCTCGACGATATCCAGGCCCGCCGCGCGCAGCTCGCGCGTGCGCTGCGCCGCCACCGCGGAGGCCGAAATCCGCGTGCGCCCCATGCGTGCCGCGAGCAGGGCCATCGTCAGCCCGCGGCTTCGCGCCCGGCGTTCGCGCCGGCGATGCGGCCGAAAACCGAGCCGTTGGTCAGGCCCGTGCCGCCCGGGTAATTGAAATAGAAGATCCCGCCGACGAGCTCCCCCGCCGCGTAC
>SCUF01000233.1 GCA_004298325.1 Betaproteobacteria bacterium
GGGTTACGATTCGTTCCAGTCAAACATCAGGGCGGCCATGCGTGCGGCGGCGGAGGAATCCGCGCCGCTGCTGGACCGGCTCGGCCCGGAGCAGATCGAGCATCTGCGGCAGCGGTTTGCAGACGATAACCGCAAGTTCGCACGCGAGCAGCTCGAGGGTGACGAGGGAGAGCGCCGCAAGCGCCGCACCCGGCGCAATCTCGAGCGGCTTGAGGATTGGCTGGGGGGGTTGAGCGATGCGCAGGTCGAGCGGGTCAGGCGGTACAGCGAGCGGGCGCCGCTCGTCGGCGCGATGCGCGACCGCGAGCGCCGGCGCCTGCAGGCGGAGTTCCTCGACCTGCTGCGCGCGCGCGAGGCGGTGCAACGCCTGCCGGACTGGGCGCAGCGCTGGGACCGCGGCCGCGAGCCGGCGTTTGTCGCAGCACATCGCGCCAACCTCGACGAGCTGTTTGCCATGCTGCTCGACCTCGAGCGCACGCTGACCCCGGCGCAACGCGAATCGGCGCGGGCGCGCTTCCTGGATTGCGCCGCCGATTTCGAGCGCCTGGCGGCGAGGCCATGAGCGAACCCGTTCCCATGGAACCGCTGGTCTGGGCGGAGGCGCAGGCCCAGGGCCACGCCGTGCGGCCGCGCCAGCCGCAGCTCGAGGTCGAGGCGATACTCGCCAACGCCGGGATCGGGATCGCATTCACGCGGGAGCGCAGGTTCTACCTGTGCAACGCGAGGTTCGCCGAACTGTTCGGCTGGACGGTGGAGGAACTCATCGGTCAGCCGGGCGAGGTCGTTTACACCTCGCGCGAGAGTTACGAGACGCTCGGCCGGATCGCGATCCCGCTGCTCGCCGGCGGTGGCCAGCTCGACGTCGAATGGGAATTGCGGCGCCGCGACGGCACGAAGTTTCCCTGCCGCATCGTCGCCAGGGCGATCAACCCTGAGCAGCCCGCGCAGGGCACCGTGTGGCTCGCCGACACGGCCAGACCCGAGCCGGCGCCCGCCGCAGCGCAGGACGCGTCCGACGCCACGCTCGCGGCCCGCAGCGCCGAGCTGCAGGCGATCATCGACCGGCTGCAGGCGGAACTCGCCGAGCGCAAGCTGGCCGAGGAGCGCCTGATCGCCGAGCGCACCGCCGAGCTGCAGGCGACCAACCGGCGCCTCGAGGCCGAAATCGCCGAGCGGCTGCAGGCCGAGGGGCGAGCGCAGCATCTCGCCGACCACGACGTGCTGACCGGTCTGCCCAACCGCCGCCTGTTCGAAGATCGCGTCACCCAGGCGCTCGCGTTCAGCGTGCGCAACCGCAAGCTGACCGCGGTGATGTTCGTCGACCTCGACCGCTTCAAGCACGTCAACGACACGCTCGGCCACGCGGTCGGCGACGCGATGCTGAAGGAAGTCGCGCAGCGGCTGGTCGACCAGCTGCGCGAGGGCGACACCATCTGCCGCCTCGGCGGCGACGAGTTCGTCATCCTGCTGCCGGAGATCAAGCGTTCCTCGGACGCCGCGCACGTGGCGCAGAAGATCATCGAGGCGGTGGCGCAGCCGGTGACGCTGGACGAGCGCGATCTGCACATCACCTGCTCGATCGGCATCACCGTATTCCCCGACGACGGGCGCGACGCCGAGGCGCTGATCCGCAATGCCGACGCGGCGATGTACCACGCCAAGGAGATCGGGCGCGCCAACTACCAGTTCTTCACCGAGCAGATGAACATCGCCGCGACGCGGCGGCTGGCGCTCGAGAACGACCTGCGCCGCTCGGTGCAGAACGGCGAGCTGCGGCTGCGCTGCCAGCCGGTGATCGACCTCAGGACCGGCGCCGTGGCGGCGAACGAGGCGCTGCTGCGCTGGCAGCATCCGGCGCGCGGCCTGGTGACGCCGGGCGAGTTCATGCAGCTGGCGGAGGACACCGGCCTCATCCTGCGGCTCGGCGAGTGGGCGCTGCGCGAGGCCTGCCGCTGGGCCCAGGCGCAGGGCGGCGAGGCTGCGCTGCCGGTCGCGGTCAACCTGTCGGCGCGGCAGTTCGGCGATCCGAAGCTGGTGGAGACGGTGCAGCACGCGCTGCGCGAATCGGGCCTGCCGCCGCACCTGCTCGAGCTGGAAATCGGCGAAACCGCGATCATGCAGTATCCGGACGTCACGATCCCGACGCTGCACAAGCTGAAGCAGCTCGGCGTGACGCTGGCGATCGACGATTTCGGCACCGGCCACTCGAGCTTCACGTTCCTGCGGCGCTTCCCGGTGGACAAGCTCAAGATCGACGTCTCCTTCGTCGCCGACATGGCCGAGCACAAGGACAACGAGGCGATCATCGTCACCATCGTCGGCCTGGCGCACGCGCTGGGGCTGAAGGTCGTGGCCGAAGGGGTCGAGACCGAAGCGCAGATCGAATTCCTGCGCCACGCGCATTGCGACTACGCCCAGGGCTACCACATCGGGCAGCCCGCCGAGGCCGCCGCCCCGGGCGAGCCGACCGCCTGAACGCGCGCAAGTCCCCGCTCCAGTTCTCGCACGCGAACGGCTTTCCGGCGCCGTGCTACGCAGCGCTGCTGGGCGCGCTCGGCCGCCAGCACCGCATCGGCGCGATCGAGGCGATCGGCACCGATCCGCACTATCCGGTGACCGATCGCTGGCTGCACCTGGTGGAGCAGCTGGAGGACGAGATCGAGCGCGAATGGCGCGGCGAGCCGGTGTTCGGCGTCGGGCATTCCCTCGGCGGCTACCTCACGCTGCTCGCGGCGGTGCGCCGGCCCGAGCTGTTCCGCGCCATCGTGCTGCTGGACGCGCCGGTGATCGGCGCGGTGAAGGGCCGGCTGCTCGGCGCCAGCAAGCGCTTCGGCATCGTCGACCGCGTGACGCCGGCCGGCGCGACGCGCGACCGGCGCAGCCACTGGCCCAGCCGCGAGGACGCCAGGGCCCATCTGCGCAGCCGCAAGCTCTTCCGCCATTTCGCCGAGGAATGCCTCGACGACTACGTGCGCCAC
>SCUF01000025.1 GCA_004298325.1 Betaproteobacteria bacterium
CCGGTGTTGAGCGTCTCGTCGGCGTGGAGCTTGTCGCCGACCTGAAGGATGCGAACCGTGCCGTCGGCGGCGATCGCCTTGACTTCACCGACGACCGAGGTCACCGTTCCCAGAACTTTGCCAGAAGCAGCCATTTGGTCTCCCCTCCTGAGGGATGTCTAGTTTTCTACGGGCGCCACTCGCCCGATAGGACGAGCGCATTGTGAGGCCCTCCGAGACGGAAAGGCAGGTCTATTGGTACCGGTACCTTGGTACCGGTCGTGTGGTTTCGCACGTGAAGCATCAGTCCAAAGTCACGACGTGGGCCCGGGCGGCCAGTTCCAGCTTCTCCCGGTAATCTTTCACGGACTCGAAAAACCCCGGCGAATCCACTGGGGGCGCCTCGAGCGTTTGGGGGCTGGGCACTGCGACCCACTGGCCGTTGCCGTCGATGATGTGGAACTCATAGTGCAGATGCGGCCCCGTAGCCAGGCCGGTCATGCCCACATAGCCGATCACCTGCCCCTGCTCGACCGCCCGGCCCGCTGCGATCCCCTCGGCAAAGGCGCTCAGATGGCCGTAATAGGTAAGGTAGCGGTCGTAATGCCGCAGGATGATCAGATTGCCCAGGTCATTGCGCGCGCCGGCGAAGTCGACCGTACCGTCCGCCGTTGCCAGGACCGCTGTGCCGGTGGGCGCGGCGTAATCGGTGCCGCGGTGCGCGCGCCAGACTTCGAGGATCGGATGAAAGCGCGCCAGCGTGAATTCCGAGGTGATGCGCGAGAATTCCACCGGCGAGCGGCGAAAGATCTTCTTCATGCTGCGGCCGGTCTCGGTGAAGTAACCCTGCCGGCCCCGGCCGCCGTCGAAGTAATACGCGTAAAGGCTGCGATTGCGGATGACGAACTCCGCCGCCAGGATGCGCCCGGGCCGGTCGATGTAGCCATCGCGGTAGAGCACCTCGTAGACCAGGGCAGCGCGGTAACCATGGTGCAGCTCGCGAAGGAAATCCACCTCGCCGGCAAAGATATCGACCAGCTGCAGCACGATCGCCTCGGGCAATCCGATGGCATCGGTGGCCGTGAAGAGCGAGGCCTTGGAGGCGTCGCCCCGGATGCGCGCCGCGGTTCGCGGATCGTTGGCATGGGGCGTCACGCGGACCCCGTCCGGGTGAAAGGCGATCGTGTAGGCCTCGCGGTCGCTCACGACGTACTCGGCTTCCACCGGGCGCTCGCCCTCGGGCAGGCGAAGTCGCACGTACTTGCCCGCGGCCAGCGGCGGCAGCAAGTCAGCCTGGGTCGACGCCGTTTGCGGCATCGCCGCGTTCAGGCGCGTGAGCAGCTCGGGCCAGGTTTCGCCGAGGACCACGCGGGTTTCTACCGCCGCTGAGGCGTCCTGCGGCGGCGCCGCGGGCGCCCGCCGATAGAGAATATCGCCCGGCCTGGGGCGCAGTTGCGCGCTGTCGTCCAGACCCTCCACCGGTGCAACGCCAAAGGCGACCACCTCGATGAGCGGCTCCGGGGCAGTCCGCTCGCGCTCGACCAGGGGTGCGCTGAGCGCGCAGGTCGCCGCAAGACCCGCAACGAGCAGCCACCATCGATGGGCCAAGACGCGCATTGCGGCGCCGCTGCGCTAGAGGATGTCGTCCTCATCGACGATCAGGTTCGCCTGCAGGCGCTTGCGCGCCACCTGCCGGTGGAGGTACTTCTCGCCCGCGGCGCGGGGCAGGTCGGTGAATTTGATCACCCCCTTGTCCATCAGCAGGTCGATCAGGTCATCGACCAGGCGCACCATCTGCAGGTCGCTTTCGGCGAGCCGCTGGCGAATCGCCTCCGGCGTCGACAGGCCCTGATCGACGAGAAACTGCGCGAGCTCGGCGTCGTCGGCAGCAACCTCCTCGGAGACGCCGACTTCGGCATGGTCCGAAACCCCGCTGATCCTGCCCGACTGATCGCGTGTGATGTAAGGCATCGCTTCAGACCGCCTCAAGCAAAAACGGGGCGCCATGCGCCCCGTTGGATGACTGGACCGACTGTCGTCTGCTACTTAGCCGCACCCGACTTCACGTACGAGTGCTCGGACGGCTTCACTTCCAGGGTGTTGAGCAACGCACCCATCGCGTTGAGCACGCGATAGCGCGCACCCAGCTCGATGAACTGGCCGTTCAGCTGCGTGGTGCGCGAAGTGAAGTACTCGTTTTCGGCATCGAGCATGTCGAGGAGGGTGCGCTGGCCGATGTTGAACTGCTGCGCGTAGGCGACGCGCGTCGCATCGCTCGCACGCACATAGCGCTCGAGCGAAGGCAGCCGGTCGCGCGCCGTGGCGTAGGCGTTGAAGGCCAGGCGCACCGCCGATTCGACCTGCCGGTGCGTGTTGCGCGCGATCTCCTGCGCTTCATTGATCTGCTTGGCGGTTTCCTTGTTGCGGTGGGTATCGAACCCGCCCCGGTAAAGGTTCCACTTCAGGTACATCATCACCATGCGGTCGCGGTTCGGGCCGGAGACGCCGTCCAGATCGCGGTTGTTCGAAAGGCTCGCCTCGAACTCCAGGCGCGGGGAGTAGAACGATTTCGCGATGCCGCGCTGCGCCTGGGCCGATTCGATGTCGGAAAACGCCGACTTGAGGACCGGGTGGTTCTGCTGTCCGAGCTTGACCGCCTCGTCAGCGGAAGCAGGAATCTGCGGCGCTTCCGGCCGGGTCAGGCTGGCCGGATTCTTGCCGACCACCTTGAGGTACGCGATTTCGGCGTCGCGCAGCGTGCTCTCGGCAGACGATACGTTGGAGATCGCGAGGGCCAGCCTCGCCTCGATCTGCTCCAGGTCGGCACGGCGGCCGACGCCGCGATCGGCGCGCAGCTTGACCTGGTCATAGGTCTTCTGATGCGCCGCGAGATTATCCTTGGCATAGCGCACGAATTCCACATTCTTCAGCACGTCGAGGTAAGCCTCGATCGTCTGCAGCGCGATCTCCTCCGAAGTCCCGTAGAGCCGGTGCGCCGAGGCGTCCGAGATTGCCTGTCGGCGGGCGACTTCGCTGCGGGTGCCGAGCCCGTCCCACAGCATCTGGTTGAGGATCACCGTCTCCTGGTAGCGCGGCAGTTTCACCCAGTGCGGATTGGTCGGATTGTTGGGCGGGGGGTTCAGACCCAAAGTAGTCGGGTTCTGGCTCCATTCGCGCCCGCCGCCGATGATCAGGTCGATGCGTGGCAGATAGCCGCCGAAGGCCGCGTCCGTCGCGGAATCGGCTGCGTCCTTCTTGTGCATCGCGCTCAGGACCTGCGGATGCGTCTCTACGGCGAAAGTGACGATTTCCTTGAGGGTCTCGGCACTGCTTGCGGCACTGAACGCCAAGGCAACTGCCGCCCCCAGAATGGATACCGACAGAGTCTTCATTTGTTCATTCCTTATCGCTGCGGGGAAACGCCCGCCCTCGCTGCTCCCAGCCAATCTAATCTTCGGTCGAAGGATATCGCCCTAAGCAGTTGGCGTAAATCAATTATCAGCCGCGCCCGCGCGGGGCCAAATCAGCTGTCGCGCTTCTACAACAGGCCGCAGAATAGGTGCTTCATTATTAACAGATATTGGCATTTGGTTCAATGACAGCCAATATCGATTGTGCAATGCATCAAGACGATTTCAGGCAAAACCGCTTACGCCCCGCGAACGAGGAGCACCAATTTCAATCGATCGGTCACACCCAGCTTCTGAAAGACGTTCGACAGGTGGCCCTTTACGGTCCGCTCGGAGATATCGAGCTTGGCGGCGACTTCCTTGTTCGATGCGCCGGCCGCGATCAGGTGGACGATTTCGCGTTCGCGCGTCGAAAGCGATGTCAGCTTCGAGTCCGGCTGCTTCACCGCGGGTGGCTTCGCAGCCGCCGCAACCGCCTGCCCGCCGGCGTAGCGCCGCAGCTCGGTGACCAATCTCGGCAGCAGGCTTCGCGTCACCCAGACGCCGCCCGACTGCGTCACGTTGATGACCCGCGCCAGCGATTCCGGATCGATGCCGCGCCGGCAGCAACCCTTGGCGCCGGCTTTGAGCAAGGCGATCTCTTCATCCTCCTGAAACACCGCGGTCAGCACGATGACGCGCGCCGCGCCGGCCACCGCGACCACGTCGGCGACCTGGCGATCGATGGGCGGCTGCAATAACCCGGCATCGAGCACCACGACGCCGGTCGCCGCGGCGCCCACGCTCGCCTCGAGCGCCAGGACATCGCCCCGCACTTCGAGCTGATGCTCGGCACTGACCGCACGCCGGCAGCGCTCGATCAATTCGGGGTCTCGAGAAACAAGCAGGATCGACATCGGGCGTAGGCCGGGGGGGTCGCTCGGGCAGGCGCGGCTCAGCGCTCCCGGAACGCCATTTCCTTGGTCTTGATGATCGGCTTGAGAAGGTAGTGCAGGAAGGTCTTCTCGCCTGTTTGAATGTGCACCGTCGCCGTCATCCCCGGAATGATCGCGAGCGGCGCCTGGCGCCCCGCCGGAACGTTGCTCGTCGTGCGGACCTGCACCAGATAATAGCTCTCGGATTTCTTTTCGTCTGTGATGGAATCCGCACTGATGTGCTCGAGCTTGGCCGGGAATCCGCCGTAGATCGAAAAGTCGTACGCCGTGATCTTGACCAAGGCCTCCTGCCCCGGGCGCAGGAAGGCGATGTCGCGCGGCTTGACCCGCGCCTCGATCAGCAGGTTGTCCTCCAGCGGCACGATCTCCATCAGCTCGGAGCCCGGCTGCACGACCCCCCCGATGGTGGTCACCTTGACCGATTTGACGGTGCCGTTCACCGGCGATCGCACCACCGCCCGCTCGACCCGGTCCTTGAGCGCGACGCTGGTCGCCGCGGTACCCTCCTGCTCGGCGCGCACCTGGTTCAGCTCGGCGAGCGCGTCGGCGCGGAACTTGGCGACGTAGCTTTCGAGCTTCTGCCGCGCCTCGGACACCGCCGACTGGAGCCGCGGAATCGAGATCTTGGTCGAATCCAGCTCCCCCTTGAGGTCGTTCGCCTGGCGCTCGAGCCGCAGCAGCTCGACCTCCGACATCGCGCCCTGCTTCACCAGCGGACGCGACATGGCGAGTTCCCGGTCGAGAAATTCGAGGCTGGTATTGATCTGCACCAGCCGCCCGCGCTTCTCCTGCAGCTCGCGGTTGCGCTGGTCGATCTGCTGCGTGAACACCGCGGTGTTGGCGGCGTACTCCGCCTGACGCGAGCGGTGCAGCGTCAGCTCGCGTTCCGCGAGATCCGGATTGTCCCGCCGGAAGCGTTGCGGCAGATCGAAGGCCTTGCCGGACACCTCGGCCGTGAGGCGCGCGATTTTCGCGCTCAGGGCATCGTTCTTCGCCTTGTTTTCCTGGAACGAGGAGGCGTAGCGCGTGTCGTCGATCAGGATCAGGACCTGGTTCTTGCGCACGATGTCGCCGACCCTGACCTTGATTTCGGCCACGATGCCGCCTTCCAGGTTCTGCACCACCTGGACCTGGCTCGAGGGAATGACCTTGCCCTCGCCGATCGTCGTTTCGCCGATGTTGGCGTACGCCGCCCAGACGAAGAACACCACCACGAAGGCGATCATGCCCCACAGCAGTCCGTGGGAATAGGCCGGCGGCCCCTGCATCGCCGCGGCCGCGGTTTCGCCCATGAAATCGATGTCTTCGCGCCGTTCCACTGCCTGGGTCATGGCTGCAAACCTTTATCCTCGCTTGGCGACGTTGATCTTGCCACCGGAGAGCGCCTGCATCACCTGGTCCTTCGGTCCGTCGGCGACCACGCGCCCGCCGTCGAGCACGATCAGGCGCGGCACCAGCGTGAGGAGCGAGGCGCGGTGCGTGACCAGCATGAAGGTCTTGCCCGGCAATGCCTTTTCGAGCTTGCGCTTGAACACTTCCTCGGAACGGTTGTCGAGCGAATTGGTGGGTTCGTCCATGATGAGCAGCGGCGGATCGAGCAGCAGCGCGCGCGCGATCGCGACCGTCTGGCGCTGACCGCCCGAGAGCCCGTCGCCGCGCTCCCCGATGTGCAGATCGAAGCCCTTGGCCGAGGGGTGCACGAACTCGGTGACGCCGGCGACCTCGGCGGCGCGCAGCATCGCCGCATCATCGGCGTACGGCGCGGAAAACAGGATGTTCTCCTTCACCGTGCCGTAGAACAGCGTGATGTCCTGCGGCACGTAACCGATGTTCCTGCGCAGCGTCGCCGGGTCGATCTGGTTGACGTCGACGCCGTCGACGAGGATCGAGCCGGAGGAGGGCTTGTACAGGCCGAGCACCAGTTTCTCGATGGTCGACTTGCCCGAGCCGATGCGCCCGATCAGGCCGACGCGCTCGCCGGCGGCGAGCTTGAACGACACGTTCTGCAGCGCCGGGGTCTGCTGTCCGGGATAGGAGAACGTGACGCCGCGAAACTCGACCTCGCCGCGGATGCCGGGGCGATGCACGAAGCTCTTGTTGGCGGGGCGCTCGAGCGGCAGCTGCATGATGTTCTGCAGCGTGCGCAGCGCCGACACCGATTGGTGATAGCGCGTCATGAGGCCTGCGATCTGCCCGAGCGGCGCCAGCGCGCGCGAGGTGAGGATGGTGCAGGCCACCAGCGCGCCGACCGTCAATTCGCGCTCCGCGATCAGGTAGACGCCGACCACGATCACGCCGACGCTCGCGGACTGCTGCACCGACATCGAGATGTTGACGATCGCCGACGAAAGCGTGCGCGCCCTGATGCCGAGACGCGCGATGGTGCCCACCAGCTGCTCCCATTTGCGCTGCAGCAGGCCCTCGGCCGAAAGCGCCTTGACGGTCTCGATCGAGCTCAGGCTCTCGATCAGCAGGCCCTGCTTCTGCGCCGCCAGGCGGAAGGTCTGCACGATCACCTCGCCGAGCGAGCGCTGCAGCACCAGGCCGACAAGGATGATCAGCGGCACCGCGGCGAGCGGCACCACGCCGACCCAGCCGCCGATCCAGAAGATCACGCCGATGAACAGGAACACGAACGGCAGATCGACCAGCGCGGTGATCGTCGCCGAAGTGATGAACTCGCGGAACGACTCGAACTCGTGCACGTTGCTGGCGAACGAGCCGACTGAAGCCGGCCGCGCCTCCATCCGCAGGCCCATGGCGCGCTCGAAGATGTTCGACGACAGGATGACGTCGATGCGCTTGCCGGCGATGTCGATCAGGTAGCCGCGCAGCATGCGCATGCCGAAATCGAAGCCGAGCACGATGAACACGCCGGCGACCAGCGCCCAGAGCGTCTCGGTGGTCTCGTTGGGCACCACGCGGTCGTACACGTTCATGATGAACAGCGGCATCACGAGCGCGAACGAATTGATCAGCAGCGACGCCAGCAGCACCTCGCCGTAGATCGGCCAGGCCTGGCGCACCACGCCCCAGAACCAGTGCTCGACGCGCGGCACCGCGCTGTGCTCGGTGCGCGAGTCGAACTGCAACTGCTGGCGCACCAGGATGGCGTGGCCGGAATAGGCGGGTTGCAGCTCGGCCAGTGTTTTCTCCACCACCCCGCCGGTGTCCGGGTCGGCGATTTCGCAGCGGCCGTCCGGTTTCCGGCTCCTGAGAATGCAGGCGCGCTGGTCCTTCAGCAGCAGCACCACCGGAAGCACCAGCGGCGAAATCCTGTCCAGCTCGCGCGCGGTCACCTTGGCCGTCAGGCCGGCCCGATCCGCAGCGCGCACGAACAGCGCCGGCGTCAGCCGGCTGTCGACCAGCGGCAGGCCCGCCGTCAGCGTTTCGGCGGAAAACGGATGGTTGAAGAACCGCGTCAGCAGGACCAGGCACTTGAGCAGGGGATCATCGGCTGCGACGCCCGCGGGCGGGATCTCCCACTGCTTCTTCGCTTGCGCTTCGTTCAAGGTCTTGCTCCGATCACAAAATGCCGCTTCGCGGGGCTGCGCGGGCGGGCGGCCCGCCCCAAAGGCCCGCGATTATGCCCTTACTCGGGCTTGCCGATGTAATAACCCTGCGCACCGTCCACCATCAGGCTCTTGGCGAGCTCGAAATCGGCCTCGGTCTCGATGTACTCGGTGAGCACCTGGATGCCCAGGCCGTGCGCGATGCCGACCAGCGCCTGGACGAAGAACTGCCGGTCGGTCGAGGCCGCCATGCCGCGGGTGTAGCTGCCGTCGATCTTGATGTAGTCGACATCCAGGCTGCGCAGGTAACCCACCGAGGCGGTGCTCTGGCCAAAGCGGTCGATCGAGAGGCGTACGCCGGTATCGCGCAGCCGGGCGAAGGCCGCCTTGACCGCGTCGATATGGCCGATGATCGATTGCTCCATCACCTCGATGATCACGTTGCGCGCCGCCTCGGGCTGCGCCTTCAGCTTGGCGTACAGCCACTCGACGAACGCCGGGTCGATCACCGATTCGAGCGACAGATTCACCGCGGTCGCGCCGCCGAGCACCGCGCCGCCCGTGGCGATGCGCTGCAGGACCTTGTCGATCACTACCTTGTCGAGCAACTGCAGCGCGCCGAGGCGCTTCGCAGTCGCAATGAACATGCCGGCGCGGATCAGCTGGCCGTCCGAACCCAGGATCCGGACGCAGGATTCGCTGCGGTACATCCACTGCGCTTCGGGCAGGCGGGTCGGCCGCACGGGCTGGAACTGCAGCGCGACACGGTCGCTCGGCAGCCCGACACGGAACATGCCGTTGATTTCCGCGTACATCGTGTTGACGGCATCGGCCGCCGCTTCCGCTTCCAGATGCCAGGCCGGGATGCCGCGCGCCTGCGCCACCGCGAGCGCGGCGCTCATCGTCGACATCAGCTTGCCGAACGACGCGCCTTCGTGGTGCCGGTAGTAGGTCATGCCGGCGTGCGCCATGACGCTCGTGTCGCTGCGCGGGAATTCCTCGATTTCCGCGAGCGCGGCGATCAGCTCGTCGCCGAGCGCCGCGACATCGGTTTCCGCGAGCTCCGGCACGACGACGCCGAACTCCGGGCCGTCGAGCTTGGCGAGCAGCGCTCCGGCGCGCTTGCGCGTCACCTCGCCGAGGAGCTTGGCGACGCGCTTGAGCAGCGCGTCGCCCTCGGCGCGGCCGTGCTTCTCGTTGTAGGCCATGAAGCCGCGGACCCGGATGACCGCCAGCGCCCCGGTGGCGAATTTGGTCGGCGCTCCGATCAGGTGCGCGACCCGCTCGGCGAAGTCGTTGCGGTTCATGAGGCCCGTCACCGGGTCGATATAGGCCTTCCGGCGCATCTTCTCGGCGAGGTCGGTCTGCTCGGTGAGCATGCGCTCCACCGACACCACCATCTGGTTCAGCGCACTGGCGACGCGGTGCAGTTCGCGTGCCCAGGGCAGCTTCGGCAGCACCTTGAACTCGCGCTTGGTAATGGCGATCGCCTGCGCCTCCATGTCGTCCAGGGGCCGCAGCGCGAGCCGCAGCACCACCAGCACGACAATCAGCGATACCACCGCGGCAGCCAGCAGGATCCAGAACGACTGCACCGAAACGCGGTACAGCTCCGCATAGGCGTGGCCGGGGTGGCTCACCACCTCGATTCTGGCCGCCTGGCGCCAGCCGTCCATGACGATCGCGTCCATGCGCGGGGTCTGCAGCGGAAACCGCCCGATGAACCATTGCGGCACGCCCTCGACCGCCTGCTCGACGCGCTTCGCGACGAGCTCCTTGCCGTCCATCGCCTTCACCAGGACCTCGCGGTAATAGCCGCGATCGAAAATCGCAGCGGTCATGCGCTCGACCGTTTCCACGTCTTTCACCCGGCCGCTGTGGGTGATCGCGAGGCCGAGGAAGGTGGCGGTGTCCTGGGCGTGCGACTCGAGCGTCTTCTGCAGGAATTCCTTGGTGCTCTGGACCACGATGCCCAGGGTGCCGACGAACACCAGCACCCACAGCAGCGATATCAGACCAACCAGCAATCGCGAGAGTTTCATGGCGTCCTTACCCCCTGCATCTTGATTCGCGCCTCACATCGCGGCGCGCAGCCGGGCCTGGAGATCGCGCCAGTGCCCGATGCGGTCCGAGCCGCCGACCGACTGGCCGCGCCCGGTCTGCTCCTTCGCCAGCCACAGGCCGGAGCCGTTGAAGCTGTAGACCGGCAGCAGGTCGGTGCGGCTGGACGCCGGCCGTATCGTCGGATTGATGTTGTCGAGGACCACGGGCTCGGCATCGGGCGAAGGAAAATACGCGAGCACCATGTGCGGTTCATTGTATACGACCAGTTCCTTGACATAGGTGATGCGCAGCTTTTCGTCCGGGACGCCGAGCGCGCGCAGCGTGAAGTACTTGGCGATCGAA
>SCUF01000234.1 GCA_004298325.1 Betaproteobacteria bacterium
CGAGCGGTCGGGCCGCCGGCCGCCGGCGCCCCCGGGCGTATAGGCGTCGTCGCTGCGGATGCGGCGGTCCGCGGTGTAGCGGTTGACCATCGAATCCATGTTGCCGGCGGTGACGCCGAAGAACAGCGCCGGCTCGCCGAGCCGGCCGAAGTCGGCCGCGGAATTCCAGTCGGGCTGCGCGATGATGCCGACGCGAAAGCCCTGCGCCTCGAGCAGCCGCCCGATGATCGCCATGCCGAAGCTCGGATGGTCGACATAGGCATCGCCCGTGACGAGGACCACGTCGCAGCGGTCCCAGCCCAGCGCCTCCATCTCGGCGCGCGACATCGGCAGGAACGGCGCCGTGCCGAAGCGCGCCGCCCAGTGCTTGCGGTGGGAAAAGAGGTCGCGCGTGGTGTGCATGGGCGGCATTATGAAAGAATTTCAGCGGCGTCGACCGCTGAAAGCGGGTCATTGAGCGACTTCTGTGGTAGCCGCTGTCATGAGTGGCTGGATTCCGCGATTCGGTAGTGCGAGCGCGCGCTGAGGAACGGTCGCTCCACCAGATGCCAACTCAAGGCAGCCACAAGGATCACGGCGAACGCGGAGGCCAGCAGCGCGACGGTCGGCGACCCTCCGAACACCCCGAGCGCGATCAGCGCCTGCAGAACGGGAAAGTGGAAGATGTACAGGCCATAGGAGAAATCACCGAAGCGCGCTGCGTTTCCGAGGAACCGGACGCCGATGGCCGCGAATACGACGAGGGCGCCCAGCGCCAGGGGCTCAGCCGCGATGGCCAGGGCGACACAATCCAGCGCTCTCACGACGGCCAGCACGACAACCGCCGCCACCACGATGGTCCGCCCGTGGCGAGCCAGGATATCCCGGTATGCATAATGCGCGATCCCAACGATGAAATAGGTCAGCTGCCCCGGAAGCTGGCGCTGCAGTTGGAGCCAGATCCCCCTGCCTGTGGTCTCATACAGTGTGCAAAGCGATACGCTATAGAGCAGCGAGAGGATGTACAGCAGCGTAAGCATCCGGCCTTTGCCCAGGCGTGCGAACGTCCAGACGAGTGCGGGCAGGAGTGCGTAAAACATGACCTCGATCTTCAGCGTCCAGAGCGCTCCATTCACTTCAGGAACGACGTGTCCCTCGAAGACGCCCGGCAACGTCGGCGCAAGAAAATTGAGAAACAGAAGGTTGGCCACGAGATATTGCAGCAGTGCCCCCGACAGATACTCACTGAGCGGGAAGCGGGTCAAGGCGGCCCCGATGGCTGCACCCAAGACAACGACCGTCACGTAGGCCGGATAGATCCGCCGCAAGCGCTTTCCCGCGTACTCGCGGACCGACCGCGAGTTGTCATAGCTCTGCATGATCAGGTAGCCGCTGACCACGAAGAACCCCTTGACGCCCCAGTCTGCTCCCAGAGACAAGAGCGCCGAAATCGACGCGGGAAGGCTGAATGCCGGGAGCACGTGGGCATGCCAGAGAAAGACGGCACCCGCGAACAGCAACCTCAGGACATCGAAGTTATTCTGGTGCGCGCCTGAGGTCATCGCGCGATTCTATCCGCGCAGCCTGGTCGGGAAGCTTTCTTGGGCCGGACGCGCGAGCTGTGAGAAACTTCCGCGTCTTCGAAGGATCTGCGGATGGAGTGGTGCACGGATGAAAAGAACCGAATTGGAAAAACTGGCTGCGGTAAAGGTCATGACGCGAATGAGGTCAAGCGCGGTGCCGCAACGCTATGCGCAGGGCTCGGCCACCGTCGCGGACCGGCGCGAGCAGCGGCGCCTGGACCGCGAGCGCGGCCTGGTGCCGTTCGCCGTCAAGCTGGACGGCGCGCTGTCCGCGCGCCTGCGCGCAATCGCGATCGAGCGCGGCGTGGAATTGAATGCGCTGGTCGACGAGGTGCTGCGCAAGGGCTTGGGCGAGCCACGCTGAGGGCGTGATCGCGCCTCGCGAAACAGCGGCGCATCGAACGTCGCGGCAAAGGCGAATGCCGGTTGCGTGTGCGCAGCTTCGTGGCGCACCTCTCCTCGCACGCGGTGGTTGCCGAATCTCGGTCCGGCAAAACCGCTGTCGCCGCTGCCTTTCGCGAACGTGGCGAGCGCTCTGTCCGGATCCGGCTCGGCGAGCAGCAGCACGCCGCGCACGCCGGCCGCCGGGTTGAAGGGATCCATCATCAGTAGCACGCCCTGCACGCCGGCCGAGCGCGCCAGCACATGCAGCGCAGACGGAAAGTCCTCTGAAAGCAGGGTCTGCGCGATCTCGCGGTCGGCGAGCACGATGCGCAGCTCGCGCATGGAGTCCGCGTAGTCTCGCTGATGCGCGTAGGCGTGGGTGAGCCGAATCGTCCGGCCGCCGACCGAGAGCTCGCCCTTGGCGACGCCAAGGTCTATGGCGAGCGCCGGCGCGAGCGCGAGCAATGTCGCGATGAGCGCGAGCCAGCGTGCGAGTTCCATCGGTGGCGAGTGATCCAATGCGCGGGATATTATCGCGCCGTCACGGGTAAACTAGCGGCCATGCCATTGAGAATCCCATGAGCGAGCCATTCAAGGAACCGAAGCCCGAATCGCCCGTGCAGCCGGTATCGCTCGGGCTCGAGGACCGCTTTCGCTTTCGCTGCCACAAGGGCATCGCGTGCTTCAACAAGTGCTGCGAGAACACCGACATCCTGCTCACGCCGTACGACCTGCTGCGGCTGAAGAACCGGCTCGACCTGTCGAGCCGCGAGTTCATCGACCGCTA
>SCUF01000235.1 GCA_004298325.1 Betaproteobacteria bacterium
CTGCTCGAGTCCCTGGAACAGCATCGTTCGTCCGGCCTGACGCTCGAAGCCCGCCCGGACCAGAACCGATTGAGAAATTCTGTTCTCAAGCGAAGTAATTCCGAGCACACAAAGCTCGGGAAATTTCTTGGCCGCCCACTCGCAAAGCGCGTGTACGGCCTCGGTTGCGATGCCCTTGCCCTGTTGCGACTGCTGAACTGCATAACCAACTTCGACGTCACCGGACAGCGGACTCAATCCGACGTGGCCGACCAGCTCGTTTGTGGACTTCAGTTCGATACCGAGTACATAGGGCGAGGTTCGTGGGTCCACGTCAGCTCGGTACTGCGAGATGAGAAAGGCCAGCACCGACGCAGCATGGGCTTCATCCCGGTAGACCTGGCTCGGAATCCATTTCTTCATGCCATCTTCCTGACTCAACTCGTACATCTTCCTGCAGTCACCCGGTGCAAATGGGCGAAGCACCAAAGATCGCGTTTCGAGGTGACGCGCCATTTCGGAAAGCGCCTAGTGTCTCGAAGCGTGGCCTGCGCCCTCTTGTCGGCCGTCTGCTTTGAATCCTTCGTGGAACGTGACGCTGCCCTGCGGTGTGTGCCCGTCGAAAGACAGAGCGAAAAAGACCTGCGCTGGAACACCCTCAAGCACAAGTTCCGGGGCGTTGGCGAAGCCGAACTTTCTGTAGTAGTCCGGATGTCCCACCAGACAACATCCTTGAGCATTCATATCTTTCAGCCGTGACAGCCCTTCCCGGATCAGGGCTGTGCCGATGCCCTGCCGCTGATACTCCGGCAACACCGAAACAGGTCCAAGTCCATACCAGTTCCGGGTGCCGTCCGAAATGGTCACGGGAGAGAATGCAATATGTCCTATCACGCGGCTATCGACCTCGGCGACGAGGGATATCGTGAGGGCCCGGGTGGCGCGTAGCGCCGCGACGACAAATTGTTCGGTGTGATGGCTGATTTCCAGGGTCTTGAACGCGGCAATCGTCACTTGGGTTATGGCGTCGATATCGGCGTCAGTCTCGTTCCGGATCGTGACTTCCGGTTTCATGCGTCCGGGTTCCCTCCTCTCGATGGCCAACGTCGCGTTCAGCGGCCGCTGCGCTTCGGGGTACCTACGGGCGGACGGTTCTTGCGGTAGGAGTTTTTCAGGGCAATCTTGCCGTCGCGAAAGGTGAACAGATCACAACCATGAACTTCGACGCGAGTGCCATCCGCCCGTGTTCCCGTGAACGTCCATTCCGACACGCCTCTCTCTCCCCGGACAAGATGGCGCGCGTTACCCCAGTGAGCGTCCGGGAAGGTTGCCCAGACTTCCGCAAAGCCAGCTCGCACGGCCTCACGGCCTGCGTATCGGGTGCCACAGGCGTCCGGGCCCGCAGACGCTTCGAAAACGCAGTCTTCCGTCATGAACGTCATGAGGGCATCGACATCGTGCCGATTCCACGCATCGGCAAAAGCTTGCAGCACCTCCGGGGTGACCTCTGCAATCGCATCCGGCATGATCTGACCCATCCTTTCACTGCCTGCATTGGCTTTCATTGTTCTGGAGCCCAACGTAGGTCACCGGCGTAGAAGGCGTGTGACACACGCCCCGCACTTCAGTGCTGGCGACAACTCCAGCGAAATCATACTTTCGTCCGACTACTTCGACCGCCTCGCGTATTCCTCCGCCAACTCCTTGTTGGTCTTGTAGTGCGGCACCCTGTTGATCCAGATGCGGAAGAACGACTGCAGGCGCCAGTTGGAATCCCTGACCTCGCTCTCCCAGTACTGGTCGGCGAGCCTGAGGTTTCGCTCCTGGTCCATCTCGAAGTAAAGCCTCGAGCGCGCGCCGCCGAAGACGAACAGCCGCCCGTCGGCGATCTTGAAGATCTCCGGCTCGCCGCCGAGCGGAATCGCGTACACCATGCCGTTGGCGCAAAAGCCCCCGTACTGCGGCACGTACTTCGCCGTGTTGCTGGTGAATAACCGCCGGTGGTCCTCGGTCGCGAAGCGGTAGGTCACGCCCTGGTGCTCGGCCTTGATGTCCGGCCGCCCGCGCACGGGCCGGCCGTCGGTGAAGTAGGCGACCGGGTCGTAACCCTTCAGCATCAGATTCGAATCGGCGCCGTCCGCGACCACGTTCATCGCGCCGCAGCCGGCGAGGAGCACGGCGGCGAACGCAATGGCGAGCAGACGAATCAAGTTCATTTCTTCTCCGGCATGCGGCAGAAGCCCTGCGCCGGAATGTCGAGCGCGGCGTTGAACTTGGCCGACATGTTCTGAAACGCGGCCAGTCCCGTCAGCTCGACCAGCCCGTCCTCGTCGAACTCGACCTTCACCCGGTGGCTGAGCTCATCGCTCACGTTCCCCTCGGTCACCGCTTCCGTGTATTCCAGCGCCAGCCGCTCGCGCTCGCTGAAAAGTGCGCTCGCGCGCCATTCGCCCACCGCGAGCGCCTTGTCCATCGAAGCCTCGCGCTCGGCCGCGAGCATGGCGTTGACGTCGACGCAGAACGCGCAGTGGTTCTGCTGCGAAATGCGCGTCTGCACGAG
>SCUF01000236.1 GCA_004298325.1 Betaproteobacteria bacterium
CCGGTACCAGTCGCAGATGGCGCGCCGCAGGCGCGGGATGCCCTTGGAGACGGAGTAGCCGTGCGTGTCCTGGCGCTGCGCCGCTTCCACCAGCTTGTCGACGATGTGCTTCGGCGTCGGCCCGTCGGGATTGCCCATCGACAGGTCGATCACGTCCTCGCCGCGGCGGCGCGCCGCCATTTTCAGCTCGGCGGTGATGTTGAAGACGTACGGCGGCAGGCGCTGGATGCGCGCGAACTCTCTCATGACGTTAGAATTTTAGCAGTGAAACTCACCCCTGCCGTCTCGGTGCGCGGCGAGCGCGCGCTCAATACCATCACCGGCTACGGCGCCGGCTTCGTGCTGGTGAACAACGCGCGCCACGAATCGAGCCTGATCGTGCTGCCGGAGCGCATCGTGCCGTGGGTCATCGACGGCTTCGAGGCGCTCGCGCTGGCCGACTTCGAGCGGCTCGCCGGCCTCGATCTCGAGATCGTGCTGCTCGGCACGGGCGCGCGACTGCGCTTCCCGCGCCCGGAGCTGACGCGCCCGCTGCTCGCGGCGCGCATCGGCCTCGAGGTGATGGACTTCCAGGCCGCGTGCCGCACCTACAACTTACTCATGGCGGAGTCGCGCAAGGTGGCCGCTGCGCTGTTGCTGGAATGACGGCGCTCGGCTTCTCGCTGGCACTCGCCGCGGTGCTGCTCGGGACGGGGGCACAGCTGCTTTTGAAATCCGGCACCAATGTCGTCGGCCCGTTTGCCTTCACGCTCGAAAATGCGGTACCGGTGGGCCTGCGGCTGGCGTTCGAGCCGCACATCGCCGGCGGCGTGATGTGCTACGCCGTGAGCCTCGTGCTGTGGATCCTTGCCTTGTCACGCAGCGACGTAAGCGTGGTCTACCCGATGGTTTCGATTGGCTTCGCCCTCAACGCCGCGCTCGCCTGGTGGCTGCTCGGCGAGCCGGTGACGCCCCAGCGCCTGCTCGGCATCGGCGTCATCATCCTCGGCGTGGTCCTGGTGGCGCGCTCCTGAGGCGCAAAAAAGGCTTTCAGATCAGGCGCCTGCACCGGACTTGCGATACCGTCAAAAAACATGTTCAATGAAGGCGTTGCGCAACTATCCTAAGATGGGGTTGTAAGAACCCGCCCGGATGCCCGGAAAATCCGTCAAGGACTTTTCCCTCCCCTCGACTGGCGGCACCGCGTTTCGCCTCTCCGCCCTGCGCGGCAGGAAGCTGGTGCTGTACTTCTATCCGAAGGACAACACCCCCGGCTGCACCACCGAGGGCATGCAGTTCCGCGACCTGTATCCGGAATTCCTGAAAGCGGACTGCGAAGTCTTCGGCATCTCGCGCGACTCGCTCAGGTCGCACGAGAACTTCAAGGCCAAGTTGAAGCTCCCGTTCGAGCTGCTCTCGGACGCCGACGAGACGGCCTGCAAGCAGTTCGGCGTCATCAAGCTGAAGAACCTGTATGGCCGCAAGGTCCGCGGCATCGAGCGCAGCACGTTCGCCATCGGCCGCAACGGGGTGCTCGCGCGCGAGTGGCGCGGCGTCAAGGTTCCGAACCACGCACAGGAGGTACTCGACTTTGTTAAGGCCCTCTGATCCGCCCGTAGAAGCGCTCGAGCGCGAAGCCGCCGACACCGTCCATTTCTCCTCGCCCATGGCGAAAAAGACCGCCCCTCCCAGGAAGCCTAGAGTCACCAAGCTGTTCGTGCTCGACACCAACGTGCTGATGCACGATCCCTCGAGCCTGTTCCGCTTCCAGGAGCACGACATCTACCTGCCGATCGGCACGCTCGAGGAGCTCGACAACCACAAGAAGGGGCTCTCGGACGTGGCGCGCAACGCGCGCCAGGCGAGC
>SCUF01000237.1 GCA_004298325.1 Betaproteobacteria bacterium
CGCCACAACAACGATGACGCAGACTCCCCAGGAGATCCAGCCCGAGCGGCTGCTCGCGATCGTCGCCGAAGTGGCGCGCGAGGCGCGCCCGAACGTCACGCCGCGCGTCGCGCTCGACACTGCGCTCGAGAAGGAGCTGGGACTGGACAGCCTGGCGCGCGTGGAACTCGTGCTGCGCCTGGAGCGCGAATTCTCCACCAGCCTGCCCGAGCAGGCGCTCGCCACGAGCGAGACGCCGCGCGACCTGCTGCGCTTTCTCCTGGGCAGCGCCGGGCACGCGCCGCGCGCGGCCGACACCAGCGTCGCGAGCCTGGTCCAGGCCGAGAGCGTGCGCCCGCCGACCGAGGCGCAATCGCTCGTCGAGGCGCTCGAATACCACGTCGAGCGCCAGCCCGACCGGCTCACGGTGCACCTCTACGAGGAAGGCGAGGAATACCCGATCACCTACCGCGCGCTCTGGGACGGCGCGCTCGGCTACGCGGCGCGCCTCGCCGAAGCGGGCCTGCAGCCCGGGCAGATGGTGGCGATCATGCTGCCGACCTGCAAGGAATACCTCTATTCGTTCTACGGCGTGCTGCTCGCCGGCGGCGTGCCGGTGCCGCTGTATCCGCCCGCGCGCCTCACCACGATCGAGGATCACATGACGCGCCACGTCGGCATCCTGAAGAGCGCCGGCGCCACCCTCATGATCACGATTCCGGAGGCGAAGGCGCTCGCCTACCTGCTGCGCGCGCAGGTCGAGAGCCTGCGTGCCGTGCTGATGCCTTCCGACCTGCAGGGCAGCGGTGCCGGTTACTCCCCGGCGCGCAGCAAACCGGGCGACATCGGCTTTCTGCAGTACACCTCGGGCAGCACCGGCAACCCCAAGGGGGTGGTGTTATCGCACGCCAACCTGCTCGCCAACGTGCAGGCGATGGGCCGCGCCGCGCGCACCAGCTCGGCCGACGTCTTCGTGAGCTGGCTGCCGCTGTACCACGACATGGGCCTGATCGGCGGCTGCTTCGCGACCATGTTCCTCGGCTTTCCGGTGGTGCTGATGTCGCCGCTCGCGTTCCTCTCGCGGCCGAGCGCCTGGCTGCGCGCGATCCATCGCCACCGCGGCACGATTTCGGGCGGCCCGAATTTTTCCTACGAGCTGTGCCTGCGCCGCATCGCGGACGAGGAGATGGCCGGCATCGACCTTTCGTCCTGGCGTTTCGCCTTCAACGGCGCCGAGCCCGTGAGCCCCGAGACGATCAACGCGTTCGTCGAGCGCTTCGCCAGATGGGGCTTTCGCCGCAACGCGATCTCGCCCGTCTACGGACTGGCCGAGTGCACCGTGGGCGTGTCGTTCACGACGCCGGGCGAGCCCTGGCGCATGGATGCGCTCGATCGCGATGCCTTCACGCGCACCGGCGAAGCCGTGCCCGCCGCGCCGGAGGATCCGGCGCCGCTCAAGGTGGTCGGCTGCGGCAACGTCGTCGAGGGTCACGACCTGCGCGTGGTGGATGCCGCCGGCCTGGAGCTGCCGGATCGCCACGAGGGGCTGCTGCAGTTCCGCGGCCCCTCGGCCACCTCGGGCTATTACCGCAATCCCGAGGCGACCAGGGGACTGTTTGCCGGCACGTGGGTGAACACCGGCGACCGCGCCTACCTCTCGGACGGCATGGTGTACATCACGGGCCGGGAGAAGGACATCATCATCCGCGGCGGCCGCAACATCAGCCCCTACGAGCTGGAACAGGCGGTCGGCAACCTCGCCGGCATCCGCCGCGGCTGCGTCGCCGTGTTCGGCAGCAAGGATGCGACGACCGGCACCGAGCGCGTCGTCGTGCTCGCCGAGATGCGCGACCGCGACGCCTCGCGCCACGACGATCTCAAGCGCATGATCAACGAGCTCGCGGTAGGGCTCATCGGCGCGCCCGCCGACGACATCGTGTTCGCGCCGCCGGCGACGGTGCCGAAGACCTCCAGCGGCAAGATCCGCCGCGTCGCCGCGCGCGAGTTCTACGAGCGCGGTCCGACCTCGGTGAAGCCGCAGGCGGTGTGGCTGCAGTTCGCGCGCCTGGTGCTGGCGGGCGCCGCGCCGCAGCTGCGGCGCGGGCTGCGCGCCGCGGGCGGCGCGCTCTTCGCGCTGCGGGCCTACGCCGTTTTCGCGGTGCTGTTCCCGATCGCCTTCCTCGCCGCGGCGGTGGCGCCAGTGCGGGTCTGCTGGAGCGTGGGCCGGACGGTATCGCGCTGGTTCCTGCAGCTCTCGGGGATCCCGGTGGTGGCGCGCGGGCTGGAAAATCTGCGCGCCGGCAAGCCCCTGGTCGTGGCGGTGAACCACACCAGCTACCTCGACGCGGTGGTGCTGCTGTCGCTGCTCGAGTACCGCGGCTATGCCTTCATCGCCAAGCGCGAGTTCGAGGAGAGCTTCTTCATGCGCACCCTGCTCGCCGGTTTCGGCACCCGTTTCATCGAGCGCTTCGACGTCGCGAAAAGCGCGGAGCACGCGGGCGAAATGGCGCGCGCGGCGCGCGAGGGCGCCTCGCTCATCGTCTTTCCCGAAGGCACGCTGAAGCGCGTCACCGGCCTGATGCCGTTTCGCACCGGCGCCTTCCAGGCGGCGGCGCAGGCGGACATCGCGGTCGTTCCGGTGGCGCTGCGCGGCGTGCGCTCGGCGCTGCGGGACGGCACCTGGTACGTACGGCGCGCCGCGGTGGCGGTCACCGTCGGCGAACCGCTGGTAGCGAAAGGTACGGACTGGAGCGCGGCGGTCGAGCTGCGCGACGCCGTGCGCGGCGTGATCCTGAAGCACTGCGGCGAGCCGGATCTCGCGCCGCGCGAGGCAGCGGCGCCGGAGCCTACTTCAGGATCCTGAGCAGGTCGTGGTGGGCGTCGGTGAACACCTGCAGGCCGGCGCGCGCCACGCCTCGCGCCCGGCTAGCGCAGGACCGACTTCAGCGTGCGACCCATCTCGGCCGGATTGCGCGTCACACGGATGCCGCACGCCTCCATCACCGCCAGCTTTTCCTGCGCGGTGCCCTTGCCCCCCGAGATGATCGCGCCGGCATGGCCCATGCGCTTGCCAGGCGGCGCCGTGACCCCGGCGATGAAGCCGACGACCGGCTTTTTCATGTGCTCTTTCGCCCAATAGGCGGCGGTTTCCTCGTCCGAGCCGCCGATCTCGCCGATCATCACCACCGCGTCGGTCTTCGGATCGTCGTTGAACAGCTTCAGCACGTCGATGTGCTTCAGGCCGTTGACCGGATCGCCGCCGATGCCCACCGCGGTCGACTGTCCGATGCCGAGGTCGCTCAGCTGCGCCACCGCCTCGTAGGTGAGCGTGCCCGAGCGCGACACCACGCCGATGCGCCCCTGCCGATGGATGTGCCCCGGCATGATGCCGATCTTGAGCTCGCCCGGCGTGATCACGCCCGGGCAGTTGGGTCCCAGCAGCAGCGTTTTGCGGTTTTCCTTCTTCATGCGCTCGCGCACCGCGATCATGTCGCGCACCGGAATGCCCTCGGTGATGCAGATCACCAGGTCGAGATCCGCTTCCACCGCCTCCCAGATGGCGGCGGCGGCGCCCGCCGGCGGGACGTAGATCACCGAAACGCCGGCGCCGGTCTGCTGCTTTGCCTCGCGCACCGAGCCGAAGATCGGGATGCCCTCGAAGTTCTCGCCCGCGCGCTTCGGATTGACGCCGGCAACGAAGCACTCGCGGCCGTTGGCGTACTCGCGGCTGGTGCGCGTGTGGAATTGCCCCGTGTTGCCCGTGATTCCCTGCGTGATGACGCGGCTGTTGCGGTTGATGAGGATGCTCATTTCCTCTTCCCCTTCGAACGCGCAGCCTTGCGCTTCACCTTGGGCTTCGGCTTCGCCTTGGGCTTGGGTTTCGCCTTGGGCTTGGGTTTCGCCTTGGGCTTGGGTTTGGGTTTCGGTTTGGGTTTCGGTTTGGGTTTCTTTTTCAGCGCCAACGCCTTGACCGCAGCCACCACCTTCTGGCCGGCTTCGGCCATGTTGTCGGCCGAAATGATCGGCAACCCGGAGTCCTTCAGGATCTTCCTGCCGATGTCCTCGTTGGTGCCTTTCATGCGCACCACCAGCGGCACCGAGAGCTTCACCTCGCGCGCGGCGGCAACGATGCCGGTGGCGATCGTGTCGCACTTCATGATGCCGCCGAAGATGTTGACCAGGATCGCCTTCACCTTGGCGTTCGAGAGCATGATCTTGAACGCCGCGGTCACTTTCTCGGCGGTGGCGCCGCCGCCGACGTCGAGAAAATTGGCCGGCTCGCCGCCGTAGAGCTTGATCGTGTCCATGGTGGCCATCGCCAGCCCGGCCCCGTTCACCATGCAGCCGATGTTGCCCTCGAGCGAGATATACGACAGGTCGTGCTTCGAGGCCTCGATCTCGAGCGGGTCCTCCTCGTCGAGGTCGCGCAGCGCCACGATCTCGGGATGGCGGAACAGCCCGTTGTCGTCGAAATTGAGCTTGGCATCGAGCGCCACCACGCGGCCGTCACCGGCGACGACCAGCGGATTGATCTCGGCGAGCGAGGCGTCGGTCGCATCGAAACACCGATACAGCGCCTGCAGCAGCCGCGTGGCTTCCGGCACCGATGCCTTCGGCACGCCGATGCTGCGAGCCACGACCTGCGCATCGGCATCGGCGAGCCCGCTCGCCGGGTCGATGAACACCTTGCGGATCTTCTCCGGGTGCTTCGCGGCCACCTCCTCGATGTCCATGCCGCCTTCGGACGAAGCCATCAGGCAGACCCGCTGCGTCTGGCGGTCGACCACCATGCCGACGTAGAGCTCCTTGGCGATGTCGGCGCCTTCCTCGATCAGCAATCGCCGCACCTTCTGCCCGGCGGACCCGGTCTGGTGCGTGACCAGCTGCATGCCGAGGATCTGGCCGGCCTTCTCGCGCACCTCGTCCAGGGTCCTGGCGACCTTGACGCCGCCGCCCTTGCCGCGGCCGCCGGCGTGGATCTGCGCTTTCACCACCCAGACGCCGCCGCCGAGGCTGCGCGCCGCCGCCAGCGCCTCGTCGACCGTGAAACAGGCGATGCCGCGCGGCGTGGCGACGCCGAATTGGCGCAACAGTTCCTTGCCCTGATACTCGTGAATCTTCATGCGTCCACCTTGTTCTTGCCCACGTACCATTTCGGATAGAGCCTGCGCACCGTCTCGCCGGTGGTCGCCAGCGCGTGGCAGGCGTCGAGCTGGAACGGCTTCGAGCCGTCGGCGCGCTTGCAGCCTGCGAACTGCACGCGGCGGGTAGGCATCGGCTCGCGCGCGATTCCGGAGACGGGCAGCGGCATAGGGGCGCGCATTTTAGCATTCGCACCCCCTGCTAGAATTGATCATGCCCTGCATTCTCGCGCTCGATCAGGGAACGACCAGTTCGCGCGCCATCGTTTTCGACCAGGACGGCGTTGCGCTTGCCGCGGTACAGCGCGAATTCCGCCAGCTCTACCCGCAGCCGGGCTGGGTCGAGCACGACGCGCAGGAAATCTGGCTCACGCAGCGCAACGTGGCGCGCGAAGCGATCGACAAGGCCGGCATCGGCGCGGGGGAGCTGCGCGCCGTCGGCATCGCCAATCAGCGCGAGACCGTGGTGCTCTGGGACCGGCAGACGGGCGAGCCGCTCTACAACGCGATCGTGTGGCAGGACCGGCGCACGGCGCCGGCCTGCGCCGACCTGCGTGCCGCGGGCGCCGCGGATACGGTCCGCGCCAAGACCGGCCTCGTCATCGACCCGTACTTCTCGGCCACCAAGATCGCGTGGCTGCTCGACCACCTGCCGGGCGCGCGCGCTCGCGCCGAGCGCGGCGAGCTCGCCTTCGGCACGATCGACAGCTGGCTGGTGTGGCAGCTGTCGCAAAGCCGCACGCACGTCACCGATCCGTCGAACGCTTCGCGCACCATGCTGTTCAACATCCACACCGGCGACTGGGATGACGAGCTGCTCGGCCTGCTGCGCGTGCCGCGCGCGATCCTGCCCGAGGTCTATCCGTCGGCGCACGCCTTCGGCATGGTGGCGCCGGACATTCTCGGCAGCGCGGTGCCGATCGCCGGCATCGCCGGCGACCAGCAGGCGGCGCTCTTCGGCCAGGCCTGCCACCGCCCCGGCATGGCGAAGAACACCTACGGCACCGGCTGCTTCATGCTGATGCACACGGGCGATCGCGCGGTGGCCTCGGCCAACGGGCTGATCACCAGCGCGGCGGCGCAGCTCGGCCGCGCGCGCGACGCGCGCGATGCCGAAAAGGAATACGTGCTCGAAGGCAGCGTGTTCGTCGGCGGCGCGGTGGTGCAATGG
>SCUF01000238.1 GCA_004298325.1 Betaproteobacteria bacterium
CTGCATGCGCTACATCGAGGACAATCCGGTGCGCGCGGGGCTCGTCGCCGATCCGGGCGCGTACCGCTGGTCGAGCTTCGGCGCCAATGCCTGGGGACGCGACGATCCGGTGGTCACGCCACACGCGCTCTACTGCGCGCTCGGCCGCTCTCCCGAAGCGCGCCGGGCGCGCTACCGGGCGATGTTCTGGCGCACGTCGTCCGCGCGACTTCGTGCCTGAAGAACTCAGGCACAATCCGCTCATGCGACTTCTCATTGCCCAGATGAAGCACGAAACCAACACCTTTTCGCCGGTGCCGACGCCGCTCGCACGCTTCGCGCACGGACGCCCGCGGCCGCTCGAAGGCGAGGAGGTTCGCGAAGCCTTCAAGGGCACGGGCACCGCGATCGGAGCGTTCCTCGACCTCGCGGAGCGCGCGCGCGCCGAAGTCGTGCTGCCGGTGGCGGGCAACGCGCCGCCGAGCGGTCCGGTCGAGCGCGCCGCCTACGAGTACATGGCGGGCCGGATCGTGGCCGCCGCTGCGAGGGGCTGCGACGCGATCCTGCTCGACCTGCACGGCGCGATGGTGCCGGAGGGCTACGACGATGGCGAAGGGGAACTCCTGCGCCGCATCCGGGAGGTGGCGCCGAAGCTGCCGGTCGGCGTCGCGCTCGACATGCACACCAATCTCTTTCCGGCGATGGCCGAGCACGCCACGGTGCTGGCCGGCTACCAGACTTACCCCCACGTGGACATGTACGAGACGGGCCTGCGCGCGGGGCGGCCGGTGCTCGCGATGCTGTCAGGCAAGGGGCGGCCCACGATGGCTATCGGCCACCGGCCGATGCTGCCGCACGTGATGCGGCAGGCAAGCCTCGATTCGCCCAACCGGGAAATCCAGGAGCGCGCCAGGTGCATGGAGAATGACGGCACGCTCGCCGCGACCTTCTTCGTGGGATTTCCGCACGCGGACATCCCGTACGCCGGCGCCTCCGCGGTGGTGGTGACCGACGGCGACGCTGCGCGCGCGCGGCGCGAATGCAACGAGCTGCTCGACATGGCGTGGCAGGAACGCAGAAAGTTCGTCTACGCGCTCGAGCCGCTGGGCGTTTCGCTGCGGCGCGCAGCGGAGATCGCGGCACGGCCGGTCGTGCTGCTCGACCATTACGACAACTGCGCCTCGGGCGGCACCATGGACACCATGACGGTACTCGGTGCGATGCTCGACGCAGGGCTGGAGGATGCGGCGGCCTTCGCGATCTTCGATCCGCAGGCGGTGCAGCAGATGCAGGCCGCGGGCGCAGGCGCGAACGTGACGCTCTCGCTCGGCGGCAGGCTCGCCATGCCTGCGCTCGGTCTGAAGGCCGTGCCGCGCACTGTAAGCGGCAAGGTGAAGCGCCTGGTCGACGGCAGGTACCGCAACGAGGGCCCGATGGCGAAAGGCGAACCGGGCGACATGGGCGCCTCCGCCGTACTCGATACGGGCAAGGTCGAAATCGCGGTGATCTCGCGTCATGTCGAGCCCTACGACATGGGCTGTTTTCGCGCGCTGGGGCTCGAGCCCGAAAGGAAGCGCTACCTGATGCTGAAGAGCCGCGTGCACTGGCGCGCCGGGCTCGGGCTGCTGGCGCAGGCGGTCGTGGAATGCGCCGGCACGGGCGTCTGCACCTCGGATTATTCGCAGCTCAATTTCAGCCGCGTGCGGCGGCCGGTGTTCCCGCTCGATCCTGACGCGAGCGTTGCGCCGCGCAGTTCTTCCTGACCTCGTCGCGCAGGATTTCCGCCAGCCACTGCGTTCCAGGCCCCGCGGCATCGCGATCGGCGTACACCAGATACAGCGTCGCCACGCGCTCCGCGCCCTCGCGCAGCGGCAGCGGCTTGAGCGCGCCCGACTCGAGTTCCTCGCGCACGCTGTCTTCCGGGTACCAGGCGTAGCCGAGGCCCATGGTAGCCGCGCGGATCGAGGTCGCCTTGTGGGAGACCGTCCAGCGCGTTTCGTTCAGCCATCCGGCGGTGCGCGAGCGCTGCGCGCTCGAATCGCGGATGACGAGGTGGCGGTGGCGGCGCAGGTCCTCGACGTTGAGCGGCCGGCCGAGCTGGTGCAGGGGATGCCCGGGCGCCGCAGCGCAGACGAAGCGCACCGGCATGAGCGGATCGCCGACGAAGCCTGCGGGCACGCTGCCGCCGATGGCGAGGTCGACCTTGTGCTCGGCGAGCGCTTCCTCGTGCCCGGAGAGCGTGGTCTCGTACAGTTCGATGCGCGTGGCGGGACGCTCTTTGGCGAATTCGGCGAGGCAGCCGAGCAGCAGCCAGGTCGGGAAAACGACATCCACCGCGAGCCGGACCTCCGACTCCCAGCCCTTCGCCAGCTCGCCTGCGACGTGCTCGAGCCGCGCCGCGTCCTCGATGAGCGCCTTGCCGCGGCGGTAAAGGAGCTGTCCGGCCGGCGTGAGCACGGCCTTGCGGCCGCGCAGTTCGAACAGCTTCACCGCCAGCAGGCGCTCGATCTTCTGCACTGCGTAGCTGAGCGTCGACTGGCTCTTGTGCATGCGTTCCGCGGCATTGGCATAACCACCTGATTCGACGACGGAAACAAGCACGCTCCAATGGTCCAGCGAGATTCTGGTCTGAGCCATAGATATCTAATGAATCGAACGATATTGGCTAAATTTTGAGCTTTTTAATCTATCTGATCAATAGTTGAATGCAGGCATCCACTGATCAGGAGAGCCAGATGAAAGCCATACTGCAAATCAATTCAAGCCTCAATTCCGCCAACGGCATATCGAGCCAGCTCGCGAATGACGTCGTTGCAGAACTGCGTGCGTTGCACCCTGACGCGAAACTGGTCGTACGCGACTTCGCGCGCGACCCGGTGCCGCACCTCGATGCGCAACGCTTCGGCGCATTCATCGCCAAGCCGCACGCGCGTACGCCCGAGCAACAGGCGGTGGTGCGCTATTCGGACACATTGATCGACGAATTGCGGCGCGCCGATACGCTCGTGCTCGGCCTGCCGATGTACAACTTCGGCGTGCCTTCGCAACTGAAAGCCTGGTTCGACCACATCGCGCGCGCCGGCGTCACGTTCAAGTACACCGAGCAGGGTGCGGTCGGATTGCTCGCCGGCAGGAACGCCTACGTTGTCGCCGCACGGGGCGGCCGGTATTCCGGCACGCCCGCCGATACGCAGACGCCGTATGTGCGCGCGTTCCTCGCCTTCCTCGGCATCACCGATGTCGAGTTCGTCTATGCGGAAGGGCTGGCGATCAGCGAGGCTTCGAGAACCGAAGCGCTCGCCGCGGCGCAGGGTGCGATCCGCAGGCTCGGAGCACAGGCGCGCCTCGCGGCCTAGAATGGCGGCGACCATGACCCCCCGATCCCTGCAACGCGTCATTGCTTCGGTCGCAGCCTCGGACGGCGCCGGCGTCAAGCTGCGTCGCTCGCTCGGCGCGAGCCCGCTCGCGCGCCACGATCCGTTCCTGATGCTGGACGAGTTCTACTCCGACGATCCGGACGATTACCTCGCCGGCTTTCCGGCGCACCCGCATCGCGGTTTCGAGACCGTGACCTACATGCTCGACGGCCACATGCGGCACAGGGACAGCGGCGGCAACACGGGCGACCTCGGGCCGGGCGACGTGCAGTGGATGACCGCGGCACGCGGCATCGTGCATTCCGAGATGCCGCAGCAGACCGCGGGACGCATGCGCGGCTTCCAGCTCTGGCTCAACCTTCCGGCGAAGGAAAAGATGAAGCCCGCCGCCTACCGCGACATCGCGGCCGCGGATATCCCGGTCGCCGAAGCCGCAAATGGGGTCAGAGTAAAGGTGATTGCGGGAACGCTGGAGCAGAGCGGCGGCACGACTGCCGGGCCGATCCACGGCCTCTCCACGGATCCGCGCTATTTCGACGTGATGCTGCCCGCGAGGACGTCGTTCGAAGCAAGCGTGCCGGAGGGCTACAGCGTCTTTCTTTACGCGTACGAAGGTGAGGCGACGGTAGGCGACGAGCGCAAACCCCTGCCGTACCGCGCCGCGGGATTGCTCTCCGACGGCGACACGGTGCGCATCGAAGCCGGCGGCGCGGGCGCGCGCGTGCTGCTGCTCGCCGGCAAGCCGATCGGCGAGCCGATCGTGCAATACGGCCCGTTCGTGATGAACACGCGCGAGGAAATCGAGCAGGCGATCGCCGATTACCAGTCCGGCGCGATCGCCAAAGCGCCGGTGCGGCGAATCAGGACCGCGTAGCGCGTCGGCGGCGGCTCAGGGCCTCATTCGGGCAGCACGTCGCCCGAACCGCCCATTTCCTTGGGCAGATCCTTCAGCTTCGGCAAGCCGTCTTTCACCCGCAGGACGGTTTCCTGGTAATTCACGTGCACGCCGGGCTTGAATGGAAAATCCGGAATCGTCGCCGCGTAGACGTCGACGAGATTCCAGTGCGGATGATCCGTGAACAGGTGACCGCCGCAGGTCAGGCACCATTTCCGCGAGCTGTTCGCGGTCTTGTTGTAGATGCCGATATTGTCCCCGCCCTGGGTGACCTTCAACGCGTCGGGTTTCCACAGCGTGAAGGCGTTGACGGGACCCGCCGACCAGCGACGGCAGTCGCCGCAGTGGCAATAGCCCATGGCGGCGGGTTCGCCGCTCACGGTGAACTGTACGCCGCCGCAAAAGCAACGCCCCTGGTACGAATTTCCTTGGTTCATACGTCACCTCCTCGCAATGGCCCCCGCAAAACGCTACTAGAGCCGGGCGCGAAAGGCAATCGGGCGGGACTTACTGCATCGGCAACGGCCTCGGAGGGTCGGGCGTCACGCTGACCGGCGGCTGCGACGGTTCCGCGAGGGGGCGTCGCTCCTGCTGCATCCGGTCGCGCTCCTGGGGCCGCAATTCGGCCGGCGTGTCGCGCCCGACGTCCTGGATCTGGCGCTCGCCCGCGGCTTCCAGCCGCTGCCGCTCGCCGAGTTGGCGCGCCTCGAGCGCCTGCTTGCCGCGAGAATCGCCCGGGGGCGCATTGACACGTTCCTGGGACTGCTGCAGCTGCAGCTTGAACGCATCGGTCTGCTGGTCTCGGCGGATCAGCTCGCGCTGGATTTCGGCGTCTTGGGCGAGCGCGGAGGCGCAGAACAGAGCGAGCACCACGGAGGCGAAGCGCATTACACGACCGCGTCGCTGCGCAGTGCCTCGATCTCGCCCGCCGAATATCCGATCTCGCGCAGGATCTCGTCGGTGTGCTCCGCGTAAGTCGGCGCTCGGCCGCGCAGCGCCCCCGGGTTTTCGGAAAGCGCAATCGGCGTGTCCACCACCGGCAGCGGCGCCGGAATGCCGGGAAACGCGAGCGGTACGAAGAATCCGCCCGCAGCCAGATGCGGATCGTCGAGCGCCTGCTGCGGGCTGTGAACGGCGCCCGCGGGAATGCGCGTGCGCTCGAAGGCCTGCAACACCTGCTCGCGCGTGCGCGCGGCGCACCAGGCGCGCAGGCGCGCACTCACGACATTGCCGTGCTCGCCGCGCGCGGCGTCGTCGCGAAAGCGCGCGTCCGCGAACCATTCCGGCGCTTCGAGCATGATGCAGAAACGCTCCCAGAGTGGCTGCCCGACCGCCTGGACGATGATCCAGCCGCCGTCGCCGCACTTGAACAGGTCCGCCGGCGCCGAGGCATAGCCGAGGTTGCCCTGCGGCATCCGGTTGACGCCGCGCGCGGCCTGTTCCAGCAGCACGGCGTTGCTCATCGTGAGCGCGCTCGCGACGAGCGATCCCGAAACTTCCTGGCCGCGGCCGCTGCGGTCGCGGGCCATGAGCGCGAGCATCGCGCCGTACGCGGCAAACGCGGCGGTGCAAAAATCGACGTAGGGCACCGACGCGCGGCGCGGCGCATCCGGGTCGCCGCCCATGTAGGCCGCGCCGCAGATCGCCTGTCCGATGCCGTCGAAGCCGAGCCGGGCGCTCGCCGGTCCGGTCCTGCCGAACGCGTTCGTGGCGACGAGGATCACGCGCGCATTGATCGCAGCGAGGGATGCGTAGTCGAGCCCGATGGCGGCGAGCGTTGCCTGCGGCATGTTCGCGATCACGATGTCGGACCGCGCCACCAGCCGGCGCACGATCTCGCGCCCCTGCGCTGCCGCCGGATCGAGCGCGAGCGAACGCTTGCCCCGGTTCATCTGCAGGTACAGGCCGCCTTCGCCGGTCGGCGCCAGTGGCAGGACCGCGCGGTCCTCGCTGCCGCCCAGCTTCTCGATGCGGATCACATTGGCGCCGTGGTCGGCGAGCAGGGCGCCGCAGAACGGCCCGGCGATGAAGCGGCCGAAGTCGAGCACGCGGATGCCTTCGAGCACGCTCTGCGCCATGGAGTAACCCTCTGGACGCAATTCTAGCGGGCGGTTCCAGGAGATGCGCCGCCCGCCGCTCGTACTCTGGAACGTGCGACCGCGATTTCCCTTCCCTTCGGGGGCCTCATGCCTTCTGCGAAGACCCTTGTTTGAGCCGCAACCCCTCTTGCAGAAGGCCGTGCACGGATTGCAGGTGCGCCCGCATCGCATGCGCCGTCCGATCGGCATCGCGCGCCTTGAGCAGCTCCACGATGCGGGTGCGCTTTTCGACCAGCCTGGGTTGCGGCTTGCCGCCCGCGGCGACCCGCAGCCTAACGAACTTCATCAGAATCTCGGTCACCGCCTCGACCAGCAGCGCGAGGACCTGGTTGTGGGTCGCCGCGCCGAGCAGGGCATAGAACTCGCGCGAACATTCGACGCGTTCGAGGTAGCGGTTTGCGCGCGTCATCTCGGCGGTGCGCTCGATGTTCTTGCGCAAGGCCTCGAGGTCGGATTTGGTCGCCCGCTCGCATGCGAGCCGCACGACCAGGTCGAGCAGGTGCACGCGCGCCTCGGTGAGCTCCTCCACCGTGATCGAGCCCAGGTGCAGCTGGTCCTGGACCACCTGCGCCATGCCGCTGGGGTCCCCTTCGCGGATGAAGGCGCCGCCCTTGACGCCTTTCTGCAGGCGCACGATGCCCGCGATCTCGAGGCTGCGCAGCGCCTCCCGCAGTGCGCTGCGGCCGACGCCGAGCTGGCGCGCCAGCTCGCGCTCGGGCGGCAGCTTGTCGCCGGGCTTCAACGCCCCGTTTTCAAGCTGGCCGCGGATGCGGTCGCAGATCTCCTCAAACGCGCGCCGCGTGCGGATGGGTTCGAAGACCATCGCCTGCGGATTCGCGCCCATGGCTAGCGTCCGGTGTAGTTGGGCTTGCGCTTTTCCACGAACGCCCGTACGGCCTCGCGGTGGTCCTCGGTCATGAAGGTGGACATCTCCAGGGCGTAGGACGTATCCATGATCAGGTTGAACTGGTCCTTGACCGCCTTGTTGACCGAGAGCTTGGTCCAGCGGATCGCCCAGGTCGGGCCGTCGGCGAGCTCCTGCGCGATCTCGCGCGCCTTGCCGAGCACCTGCTCCTGCGGCACCGCGTAATTCACAAGGCCGATGCGAGCGGCGTCGGCCCCCTTGATCATGTTTCCGCGCATGAGGAACTCCTTGGCGCGGTTGGGGCCTACCAGCATCGGCCAGATCACCGCGCCGCCGTCGCCCGCGACGAGTCCGATCTTGACGTGCGGGTCGGCGATGCGCGCGGTTTCTGAAGCCACGGTGATGTCGCAGAGGAGCGCCACGGTCGCCGCCAGGCCGATGCAGTCGCCGTTGATGGCGCAGACGATGGGCTGCTCGCAGTCGAGGATGTTCTGCACGATGCGGCGTCCGCCGCTCGGCTCGAGCATGCCTCCCTCTTCGATCACGTCGCCTCCCGGGCGGTCCTGCATGCCCTTCACATTGCCGCCGACGCTGAAATACTTCCCGGCGCCGGTGAGCAGGATCGCGTTCACCTCCCTGTCCTGCGCCAGGTCGGCCCAGATGTCCTGCAGCTCGACGTGGAAGCGGTGGTTGATGGCGTTGCGGGTCTCGGGCTGATTCAGCGTGACGGTGGCGAGCTTGCCGGTCATTTCGATCTTGAGGCAGCGGTATTTCGAGTAGTCGGTCATTTCTCAATTCCTGGCTTGACAGGGCATGGGGTGGGGCCACTATAATTGGTCTGACCATTAATTGCAAGGACCAAGACAACCATGGCCTTCAGCGAGGAACAGCTCGCCTTCCGCGAGGGCATCCGGCGCATGGTGCAGAAGCACGTGGCGCCGATTGCCGCCGAGATCGACGAGAACGACCGTTTCCCCGAGGAGCTAATCCCGGTCTACGGCGACATGGGCCTGATGCAGCTTTGGGTACCCGAGAAGTACGGCGGTCCGGAAGGCAATCTCACCCTGGTCTGCATGGCGCGCGAGGAGATCGCGAAGGTGTCGGAAGCCTGCGCGTTGCTCGCAGGCATCAACACCATGTTCGTACTGCCGCTGATGCACTTCGGCACGGAAGAGCAGCGCCAGCGCTTCCTCCCCATCGTGGCCAAGGGCCGCAGCATGACCGCGGTGGCGATCTCGGAACCGGAAGCCGGGTCCGACGTAGGTGCCATGGCGACGCGCGCGGTGCGCGACGGCGACGCCTACGTGATCAACGGCCGCAAGCAGTGGTGCAGCTTCGGCAACGTCGCCGACTACATCATGCTGTACGCGAAGACCGGAGAGCGCGGCGGCTTCGACGACATCAGCGCCTTCATCATCGAGCCGAAAAAGATGAAGGGCATCACGATCGGGCGCCACGAGCACAAGATGGGGCTCAAGGGCTCGCCCAACGTGCCGCTGTTCCTCGACAACGTGCGCGTGCCGCTCGAGAACCTGGTGGGCGAGGAGGGCAAGGGCTTCAAGGCGTCGATGCGCTCACTCGACCTGAATCGCCCCACGATCGGCGCCACCTCGGTGGGACTCGCGCAGGGTGCGATGGAAGCGGCAATCGCCTACGCCAAGCAGCGCCGGCAGTTCAAGCGTCCGATCGCCGAGTTTCAGGGCATCCAGTTCATGCTCGCCGACATGGCGATCCAGATCGAGGCGGCACGCGCGCTGGTTTACGAATGCGCGCGCGCCGGCGATGCGGGCGACTGGGAGCGGCTCTCGGTGCTCGCCAGCATGGCCAAGTGCTTTGCCAGCGACACCGCGATGAAGGTCACCACCGACGCGGTGCAAGTATTCGGCGGCTACGGCTACGTTAAGGATTTCCCGGTGGAGCGCATGATGCGCGACGCCAAGATCAACCAGATCTTCGAGGGCACCAACCAGATACAGCGAGTCGTCATTTCACGCCATCTACTGGCATAAGGAGGAAATCATGAAACGAGTCATCGGAATTGGTCTCGCCGCCACGCTGTCGCTGCTGTCATCGATGGCGACGGGACAGGCATACCCCAACAAACCCATCAAGCTGCTCGTGCCATATGCTGCCGGCGGGACGACCGACATCATGGCGCGGGTGCTGCAGCAGCCGATGCAGGCCACTCTCGGCCAGCCGGTGATTGTCGAAAACAGAGCGGGCGCCGCCGGCGCAATCGCGATGCGCGAAGCCGCGCGCTCGCAGCCCGACGGCTACACGATTGTGTTCATCAACAACGGCCTGATCGCGACCACGCCGGTGCTACAGAAGGATGCGGGATACGACGGCGTCAAGGATTTCGCTTCGATCGGCATGGTCTCGACCGCGGCGATGTTCGTGGTTGCAAACGGCGATCTGCCGGTGAACGATCTGAAGGGCTTCATCGAATACGCGCGCCGCAATCCCGGCAAGCTCGAGTATGCATCGGCGGGACCCGGGTCGTTTGGACACCTGTCAAGCGAGCTGTTCGTGCGCGCCGCGGGAATCAAGCTGGTGCACGTCCCTTACAAGGGGCAGGCACCGACCCTCAACGCGGTGCTGACCGGGGAAGTGAAGCTGCTCATCACCTCGCCGTCGGCGGCGATGACTTCGAATATTGCCGCGGGCAAGCTCAAGCTTCTCGCGGTCGGTTCTGCTGATCCGTGGCCGCTTGCGCCGGGAGCGCCGCCGGTGTCTTCCGTATTGCCGGGATACCGAGCGGAGTCGTGGTTCGCGTTGCTCGCGCCCGCCGGCACGCCCGCAGAGGTGATTGCGAAGCTCAATGGCGCACTCAACAAGGCGCTCGCAATACCCGACATGCAGAAACGTTTCAATGACTTTGGCCTGCTCGCCAGGTCGAGTACGCCCGAAGAGCTGCGCGAGCGCGTCGCGGAAGAGGCCCAGGTCTGGGGCCGCGTGATCCGGGAGTCGGGCATCACGATCCAGTAGGGTCTCGGCGGCGCGATGAACCGGGACGTTGCACTCCCTACCGACGAAGAGCGCGTGATGCTGCGCGACTCGCTGCGCGGCTTTCTCGCCGAGCATTGGCCCGCGGCGAGCGCGCTGCAGCGCGCCGCGGAGCCGGCGGCGGTTGCCGCGCTCGGGCAGAAACTCGCGGCGCAAGGCTTCGCCGCGCTCGGCACCAACCCGAGCGAAGGCGGCCTGCGCGAGATCGCGATCGTGATGGAAGAGCTCGGGCGCGCCGGCTGTCCCGCCCCGATGCTGGGCGCGGCGCTCGCGAACCTGATTCGCTACGAAGCCGGCGATTGCCCCGTGAGCTTCGCGTTTGCCGCCTTCGATCATGATCCGGAAGCCGGGGCGGTGACCTTCGGCGCCGGGAAGCTGAACGGCAAGCTGCGTTTCGTGGAAGGCGCGGCGAGCGCGACCCGTCTTCTGGTGGCGGTCGAAGGCGGCGTCGCCGCGGTCGACTGCGCTGCGTCCGGGGTCAAGGTCACCGAAACGCGCGCGCTCGGCAGCGGCGGGCTGTGCGAAATCGACCTGCGCAATGCGACTGCCGCGCTCATTGCAGTGCCAGCCGCAAGGATCCGGGATCTCAACCTCATCGCGCGCCTCTGCCTGCACGCCCGGGCCTACGGTGCGGCGCGGCGCGCTTTTGAAATGGCGGTGGAGTACGCGAAGGAGCGCAAGCAGTTCGGGCGGCTCATCGGCAGTTTCCAGGCGATCCAGCACAAGCTTGCCAACTGCCTGATTGCGCTCGAAGGCGTGCGCCTCACGCTCGCGAACGCGGCCTCGAATCACGATCGGGGCACCCAGGACTGGCGCTACTTCGCCTCAGCCGCAATTGCGTTCTCGGGCGGCGCGCTGCGCCAGATCTCGCTCGAGACGCACCACGCTTTCGGCGCCATCGGTTACGCCGGGGAGCATGAGGCGCCGCGACATTTCCGGCGCGTGCATTGCGACACCGTGGCGCAGGGCGGTGCCCGCCAGGCGAGGAGGGAAATCGCTGCCTGTCTCCTCGACGGCGCGACGACGTCGCCGCCCCGCTACGACCTCGGTGCCGCGGGCAACGCGTTTCGCGACGAGGTACGCGCCTGGCTGACGAGGAACTGGGCGGGCGAGCGCAAGGCCGAGTTCGACAGCCGTCCCTACGAAAAACGCGAATACGAGCCGTCGTTCGCAAGAGATCTCGGTAGCACCGGCTGGATCGGGCATGCGTGGCCGAAGCGCTTCGGCGGCCAGGAGCGCACGCCGCACGAGCAGATCGCGTTCATCGAGGAGATGGAGCGCGTGGAAGCGCCGCGCGCCGGCGCCGCGATCCAGGCCAACGCCCTGATGCTCTTCGGCACGCCCGAGCAGCAGGCGAAGTACCTGCCGGAGATCTTCCGCGGCGAGGCGATCCACGGCATGGGCTACAGCGAGCCGAACGCAGGCTCGGATCTGGCAGCGCTACGGACCTCGGCCAGGCGCGACGGCGACCAGTGGGTGATCAACGGCCAGAAAATCTGGACCACGACGTGGTGGGGCCAGTACATGTTCCTCGGCGCGCGCACCGACCCGAAGGCGAAGCCCAGCCACGCCGGCATCAGCACCTTCATCGTGCCGATGACTGCGCCCGGCATCACCATCAAGCCCTCGAAGACGATGTACGACGGCAGCTTCGCCAACATTTTCTACGACAACGTGCGTCTGCCGGCCGATGCGCTGCTCGGCGAGGAGAACGGCGGGTGGAAGGTGCTGACGAGCGCGCTCGCCACCGAACGCGGGCTGGTCGGCGGCGGGATCGTCCTCAAGGTCGCGCGCCAGTTCGAGCTGCTTTGCGAGTACGTGCGGAAGGCCGGGCTCGATGGCAAGCCGCTTGCCGCCGACCCGCTGGTGCGGGATCGCCTCGCAACACTTGCCGCCGAGATCGAGGTCGGCCGGCAGCTGATGATGGAATGCGCCGCACGCGTGGAGGACGGCGTGACGCCGCCCGAGTACGGCGCGATCAGCAAGGTGTTCTCGGGCGAGCTGATGGAGCGCCTGGGCGAGGCCGCGCTCGACATCCTCGGCATGCGGGCGACCCTCTCGCAGGGCGCGAGCGACAGCCTCGCCAACGGCAAGTTCGAGCAGGGCTTGCGCCATTCCCTGATGTGGGTGATCAGCATCGGCACCAACGAAATCCAGCGCAGCCTGATCGCGCAGCGCGCGCTCGAACTTCCGAAGTAAGCGATGAACGGCAAAGCCGATACGCTCGCCGGACTGAAGGTGCTCGATTTTTCCATCTTCATGGCGGGGCCCGTGTGCAGCCGGCTGCTGGCGGACGCGGGTGCGGAAGTGGTCAAGGTCGAGCCCTTCGCCGGCGACATGGTGCGGCAGCGGCCGCCGATGCGCGGCAGCATGAGCACCTATTTCGCGCAGATGAACTGCGGCAAGCGGAGCATCGTGCTCGACCTGAAGACGCGCGAAGGCGTGGAGGCCGCGCGAGCGCTCGCGCTCAAGGCCGACGTGGTGCTGGAGAACTTCAAGCCCGGCGTCATGAAGCGCCTGGGGCTCGACTACGAGACGCTCGCGCGTGCCAATCCGCGGCTCATCTACTGTTCGATCTCCGGATTCGGCCAGAACGGCCCGCTCGCCGCGCGCCCCGCCTACGCGCCGGTAATCCATGCCTTCTCGGGCTATGACCTCGCGCACATGGAGCACCAGGGTGGCGAGGGCAAGCCCGCGAAGACCGGGCTCTTCATCGCCGACGTGGTCGGTGCCTTGCACGCGCAGGCCGCGATTCTGACGGCGCTGCTGCATCGGGAGCGCAGTGGCAAGGGGCAGTACATCGACGTCTCGCTCCTCGATGGCATGCTCGGCCTGATGGTCTACGAAATGCAGCTGGCGCAGTTTCCGCGCGACGAGCCGCGGCTGCTTTACACGCCGCTCGCCGCGCGCGACGGCTTCGTCATGATCGCCGCGATCAGCCCGAAGAATTTCGAAGCGCTTTGCGATGCCCTTGCGCACCCGGAATGGAAGACGGACTCGCGCTTTTCCAGCGTCAAGGCCCGCGAGCAGAACTGGGACGAGCTGATGCGGCTGCTCGAGGACTGGACCCGCCTGCATTCGGCGCAGGAGTGCGAGGACAAGCTCCTCGCCGCCGATGTGCCGTGCTCGCGCTATCGCAGCATCGGCGAGGCGATGGCCGATCCGCACCTTGCGGCGCGCGGCAGCCTGGAGCGCCTGGGGTCAGGTGATGCGACCTATCTGGTGGCGAATCCGCCCTACCAGATGTCGCAGTCGCGCACGCACGCGCGGCCGCTGGTGCCGGAGCTCGGCGAGCATACCGACGCCGTGCTGAAGAGCTGGCTCGGGCTCGATGGAGCGGGGATCGCCAAGCTGCGCGCGGCGCGGGCGATTCCGGCGGGGATGCCAGAATAGCGGTAGTTCCCGAAGTGGGTTGATGTGGAGGGCGTCCCTTGTCTTCGACCGTCGCAACGTTCGAGAAATTGCTCACCGAGCGCTACAGCTGCCGCGCCTTCCTGCCGCAGCCGGTACCTACCGCAACGATCGAGCGCATCCTCGCGCTTGCGCAGCGCACGCCTTCGTGGTGCAACGCGCAGCCCTGGCAGGCGCATATCACGCGCGGCGCCGCCACCGAGGGCTTTCGCCGGCAGCTGTTCGAATACGCCTCGATCCACAAGCCCGAGCCCGAGTACCCGTTTCCGCGCGAATACCGCGGCGTCTACCTCGAGCGGCGGCGCGCCTGCGGCTTCCAGCTCTACGAGTCGGTCGGCATCGCGCGCGGCGACCGCGAGGCCTCGGCGCGGCAGACGATGGAGAACTTCCGCCTGTTCGGCGCGCCGCACGCCATGATCGTCACCACCGACGAGGCGCTCGGCGTCTACGGCGTGCTCGATTGCGGCGCCTGGGTGAACAACTTCATGCTGGCGGCGCGGGCCTTGGGCGTGGCGAGCATCGCGCAGGCCGCGCTCGCCGCGCACCCGAAGCTGGTGCGCGACTTCTTCGGCATCGCGCAGGACCGGCGCATCGTCTGCGGCATGTCCTTCGGCTACGAGGACGCGGCGCGGCCGGTGAACCGGTTCCGCACCGCGCGCACGGCCATCGCCGACGTCGTGCGCTGGGTCGACGAGTAGGTCCGGCGCAGCTCATGCCGGGCGCACCGGCTTCTGCGCCATCAGGAAGAACACCGAGCCGAGGCCGGCGAGCAGCGCCACCACGGTGAAGCCGGCGCGGTAATTGCCCGTGGCGTCGGCCAGGATGCCGGAGATCATCGCGCCGCCGATCTGCCCCAGCACCACGATCATGAACGACAGGCCGAGGATCATGCCGATGCTCTTGCGGCCGAAGTAGTCGGCGCGGATCGCCTGCATGAACGGCCCGCGCAGACCCCAGGCGCTGCCGTGCAGCAGCGCGTAGGTCGTGATCATCAGGCTGCTGGCGAGCGGCGTGGCGTCGGCGTAGGTGAGGGATAGCAGCCCCGCCATGTGCATCAGCATGCAGATCGCCGAGACGACGCGCTTGTCGAAACGGTCGCCGATCGCCCAGCCGAAGGCGATGCCGCCGATCTGCGAGAACGTCTGCAGCATGATGAACAGCGACGCCGCCTCGACGCTGTAGCCCAGGCCCTCCTTCATGTGCGTGATGGCGTGCACGTTGACGGCGCTCACCACGAATAGCGCAAAGCCGTGGCCGAGCGAGAGCAGCCAGAACGCCGGCGTGCGCAGCGCCTCGCGCGCGGTGAAGTCGCCCGCCTCGTTCCCAGCTTCCGCGACAGCCGCGGTGCCCGTGTCCTCGAGCGGCGAAGCGGGCGCGCCGTCGACCACTTCGCCGCAATCCTCAGGCCGGCGGCGAAACACCAGCGACAGGGGAATGCCGGCCGCAAGCACGATGACCCCGGAGGCAAACGCGGTGACGCGCCAGCCGCAGGTGGCGAGCGACCAGGCGACCGCGGGCACCGCGATGCCGCCGAGCGCGAAGCCGAACTGGATCGAGGACAGGGCGCGGGCGCGCTTGCGCTCGAACCAGTGGATCAATGCGACGTTGAGCGGGAAGAAGCCGCACAGGCTCGCGCCGAGCGCAATGACGAGGAACGCGCCGTAGAAACCCAGCAGCGAATCGATCTGGCTGAGCAGCATGAAGCCGATGCCGAAGACCACGACACCGGCACGGATGATGCCCTGCGTGCCGAAGCGGTCGATCACCCAGCCGAGCGCGGGGCCGAGGATCGCGGCTTCCACCTGGTGCAGCGCGGCGGCCCCGGCGAGCTCGGTCTTCGACCAGCCGCGGTCGTCGCGCAGCACCGCGACGTAGGCGCCGAAGGCCTGCAGCAGCAGCGAGGAGAGCAGGAACTGCATCGCGCAGCCCGCCCCGACCATTTTCCAGCCGTGGAAAATCCGTTTCATCGCCTGCCACAGCGTACCTCAGGCGCAGCGCCGTGCCGCGCTGTTTCGCTCGCCGGCCGTGCAGGGGCGGCCGCATGGCAGAGCCGAATGCAGTTAACATTTCAGCGATGACGCCTCCGGTTGCCGCGCGGGCATGACCACGCTGCTGGACAAGATCTGGGCGCAGCACCGCGTCCTCGAGCGCGAGGACGGGCAGACGCTGCTCTACGTCGACCGCCACTATCTGCAGGAAGGGTCCGCGGCGGCGTTCGAGATGCTGCGCCAGCGCGGCCTCGCGCCGCGCGTGCCGGCGCGCGCCCTGGCCGTCGCCGACCATTACGTGCCTACGGACAGCCGCGATCTCGCAGCGGTCGCGGACCCGGAGCGCCGCGAAATGGCGCAGGTGCTCGGGCGCAACGCGCAGGGCGGCGGCATCCGGATGTTCGCCCTGGACGACCCGCGCCAGGGGATCGTCCACGTCATCGGACCGGAGCAGGGCGCAACACAGCCCGGCCTTCTCATCGTTTGCGGCGACAGCCATACCTCGACGCATGGCGCCCTCGGCGCACTGGCCTTCGGCATCGGTGCCACCGAGATGGCGCACGTGCTGGCAACGCAGACCCTCTGGCAGCGCAAGCCGAAGTCGATGCGCATCGCGGTCGAGGGCACGCTCGGCGAAGGCGTGAGCGCGAAGGACGTGATCCTCGCAATCATCGCGCGGATCGGCGCCGCCGGCGCGGTGGGTCACGCAGTCGAATACGCGGGCGGTGCGATCGAGCGGCTCTCGGTGGAGGGCCGCCTCACCGTGTGCAACATGTCGGTCGAAGCGGGCGCGCGCGCCGGCCTGGTGGCGCCGGACGACACGACCTTCGAGTATCTTGCCGGGCGGCCGTTCGCCCCGCAGGGCGCTGGATGGGAAGAGGCGCTCGCGCGCTGGCGCGCGCTGTGCACGGAGCCCGGTACCGCATTCGATCGCGAGGTGACGCTTGACGCGCGCGAGATCGTGCCGATGGTCACTTGGGGCACGAGTCCCGAGGATGCGCTTCCGGTCACCGGTCGTGTGCCCGATCCGGCGGCAGCCGCGGACGCCGCGCGGCGCGACGCGATGCTGCGCTCGCTCGCCTACATGGGGCTGGCGCCCGGTACGCCCATCACGTCGATCGCCGTGGACCGCGTTTTCATCGGCTCGTGCACCAACAGCCGGATCGAGGACTTGCGCGCCGCGGCGGCCGTGGCGAAGGGCCGCAAGGTCGCGCGCGGCGTGCAGGCCTGGGTCGTGCCCGGATCGGGTTTGGTGAAGGCGCAGGCTGAAGCTGAAGGCCTCGATCGCGTCTTCCTCGAATCGGGTTTCCAGTGGCGCCACGCGGGATGCTCGATGTGCATCGGCGTCAACGGCGATGTCGTCGAGCCGGGCCGGCGCTGCGCATCCACCTCGAACCGGAATTTTGCCGGCCGGCAGGGGCCGGGTGCGCGCACCCACCTGATGAGTCCTGCGATGGCCGCGGCGGCTGCGGTGACCGGCCGCTTGAGCGACGTGCGACGCCTGATGGCGGGAGCCTGAGCGTGGACCCCTTTCGCAGACTCGAAGCGGTGGCGCTGCCGCTTGCGCGCGCCAACGTCGATACCGACCAGATCGTGCCGGCGCGCTTTCTGCAGAAGCCGCGCGCGGTCGGGTTCGGCCAATTCCTGTTCCACGATCTGCGCTGCGACGCGGCGTTCGCGCTCGATCAGGCGGACTACCACGGGGCGCGCATCGTCGTCGCGGGGCGCAATTTCGCCTGCGGATCCTCGCGCGAGCATGCCGTATGGGCGCTCCAGGACTACGGCTTTCGCGCCGCGATCGCGCCCAGCTTCGGCGACATTTTCCACTCGAACGCGCTGAAGAACGGCTTCCTGCCGGTCGTCCTGCCGGAGGCCGCGGTGGACGCGATGCTGGGCGCGCTGCTCGCGGCGCCCGGAATGAGGATCGCAATCGACCTGGAGCGGCAGCGGGTCGACGCCGCCGGCGAGACCTGCCGTTTCGAGATTGCGCCGTTTGCGAAGCACTGCCTGCTCGAGGGCCTCGACGAGCTCGGCTATACGCTCAGCCAGGTGGCGCGCATCGAAGCGTTCGAAAGGCGATAGGGTTGATGCGCAGTGGCCGCACGCGGCTCAGCGCCCGAACGGCAGCCAGGCTGCGGCAGACGGCAATTCGTTCTCGTCGACGAGGCCATGCGCCCCGACGCCGAGCAGGCGCACCGGCCGTCGCGCGGCATCCGTGCGCTCGAGCAGCGCCAGCGCGCGCGCCACGATCGCCGCCGGATCGCGCGTCGGGGCGGCGTCGGTATGGCTGCGGGTGACGGTGGAGAAGTCGGCGTAGCGCACCTTGATCGTCACGCTGCGCGCGCACAGCTTCTTCTTCGCGAGCGAGGCGGCAACACCCTGCGCGAAGCGCTCGATCTCGGCGCGCATCGCGTCGATGTCGCGCAGGTCTTGCGCGTAGGTCGACTCGCCCGAAATCGACTTCCACGGCCGGTGCGGCTCGACCGGTCGCGGATCGTCGCCATGCGACAGGCGCGTGAGCCACCCGGCCAGGCTGCCCACGGCACGCGCCAGTGTGGCGCGGTCCGCGACACGCACATCCACCAGCTTCTCGATGCCGATGGCGCGCAGCTTTCTTGCCGTCACCGGGCCCACGCCCCAGAGCGCCTCGACCGGCAGCTGCTGCAGGAAACGCTCGACACGCTCGGGCGCGATCACGGTGAGGCCGTCGGGCTTGCGCCAGCCGGAAGCGATCTTGGCGAGGAACTTGTTCGGCGCCACGCCGGCGGAGCAGCCCAGGCCGGTCGCCTCGCGGATACGGGCCTTGAGCCGCGTCGCCACGTCGCGCGCGAGCGGCACGCCCCAGAGGTTTTCCGTGACGTCGAGATAGGCCTCGTCGAGCGACAAGGGCTCGACGAGCAGCGTGGCCGAGCGCAGGATCGCCATCACCTGCTGTGACACGGCGCGGTAGCGCGCGAAATCGGGCGGCACGATGAGGAGCTGCGGACACAGGCGCAGGGCGCGCGACATCGGCATCGCCGAGCGGACGCCGAAGGCGCGCGCTTCGTAGCTCGACGCCGCCACCACGCCCCGCGACTGCGGCGAGCCGCCGACCGCCACCGGCCGGCCGCGCAGGCGCGGGTCGTCGCGCTGCTCGACCGAGGCGTAGAACGCGTCCATGTCGAGGTGGATGATGCGGCGCGGAGCGCGCGCGTTTCTGGCGGCAGTCATGCCCACGCGGGACCGGGGTGGGATTCCCAGAAGGTCGATGCAGGTCTCACCGCGAGCAAGTATATTGCGGGGCGGAGGCACTTCACGAGATGCGAAAGCCACAGACCGACCTTTCGGTCGCAGGCGCGGAACGCGCGCAGGATGCTGGGCTGCGTTTCGCGCGCAGCCTCTATCTGCCGCGCGTGCTCGGTCTCGGATTCGGGACGGTTTGCGTCGGCTCGGTGCTGCGCCAGGACGGGGCCCACGTGCTCGCCTTTGCGGCGCTCGCGGCAAACGGTCTTCTCTGGCCGCACGCCGCCTACTGGCTGGCGCGGCGCAGCGCCAATCCGTACCGTGCCGAGCGGCGCAATCTCGCCATCGATTCGGCCTGCGGCGGCGTCTGGGTGGCACTGATGGCCTTCAACCTGCTGCCGAGCGTGCTGCTGGTGGTGATGTTGAGCATGGACAAGCTCATCATTGGCGGGCCGAGATTCCTCGCCCGCTGCGCGGCGGCCCAGTTGACGGCGATCGTGCTGACGGTGCTCGCGTTCGGTTTCCACTTCCGGCCCGAGACCTCGATGAGCGTCGTGCTCGCCGGCCTGCCGCTGCTCGTCGGCTATCCGGTCGTGGTGGGATACATGTCCTACCGGCTCGCGCGCCGCGTGCGCGATCAGAAGCGCCTGCTCGCAGAGCTGAGCCGCACCGACGGCCTGACGCGGCTGCTCAACCGCAGGGCCTGGGAAGAAGTCGTCAGCAGCGAATTCGAACGCGTCCGGCGCATCGGCCACGCTTCAGCGCTGCTGATGATCGACATCGACCAGTTCAAGCCGATCAACGACCGCTACGGTCATCCGGCGGGCGACGCGGTGATCCGCGCCGTCGCTGCGATCCTGCGCGACACCACGCGGCGCCACGATGTCATCGGTCGGTACGGCGGCGAGGAGTACGGCGTGGTTTTGCCGGGCACGGGTGCGGCGGGTGCGCAGACCATCGCCGAGCGCTCACGCGCCCGCATCGCCGAGGCCGTGCTCGTGCCCAAGGAAGATCTTCGCACCACCGTCAGCATCGGCATTGCGGTGCACGATCCCGGCGATGCCGATCACAGCGCCTGGATCGCGCGCGCCGACAAGGCGCTCTACCGGGCCAAGGCGCAAGGCCGCAATTGCGTCGCGCTCGACTCCGCATCGACCATCAAGGACGTGAAATGAACATTTCCATGTACCAGGCGAGCGCGCCGCGCTTCGCCAATATGCTCAACAATCTCGCCGGCATCCTCGACAAGGCCGCGGCGCACGCCGAGGCGAAGAAGATCGATCCGCAGGTGCTGCTCGCCAGCCGGCTCTATCCGGACATGTTCGCCCTCGCGCGGCAGGTGCAGATCGCGTGCGACAACGCCAAGGGCGCGGTGGCGCGGCTCGCCGGGGTCGAGGTCCCGAAGCACGAGGATACCGAGAGGACCTTCGACGAGCTGAAGGCACGCATCGCGAAGACGGTTGCTTTCGTGAACTCGATCCGGCCGGCGCAGGTCGACGGCAGCGAGAACCGGGACATCCGTCTCAAGCTCGGCAAGCGGGAAGTCGATTGGAAAGGCCTGCAATACCTGCTCGGCTTCGCGCTGCCCAACTTCTACTTCCACGTCATGACCGCTTACGCCATCCTGCGCCACAACGGCGTCGAGCTGGGCAAACAGGACTACATCGGCAACCCTTGAGCGCTAGCGCCTGTGGTGCAGGCTGCCGAGGTCCAGGTCGGCCGCGTCGAACTTGACCGCCGCCTTCGCCGCCGCCGCCGCCGCGATGGTCACCGGGTTGGCGGCGCGATCCTCGGCGTGAAATGCCTCGGCCAGCCTGAAACTCAGGTGCGCAAGCTCCTGCGGCTGCAACACGGTCCCTTCCTTGCGGCCGGCATCGCCATAGATCCGGCTTGCCATGCCGACGTAAATCTGCAGGGCGAGATCGGCGATCGGGTCTTTCCGCGTGCCTGTCGGCGATGTGGTTGTGCTCATGTCGTCTGCCTGCGCCTCATTGATTGAGCATGCTACGCCTGTTTCGCGGCGCCGGACCGTAAATCGCGCTCCGGTGCCGTATACAATTCGTACTCGCCTTCGAGTCCTTTCAGGCGGTGGCGCCCGACCGGCACCAGCCTGCCGGGAACGTGCGCGGCAAAAGCCGCCGAAGCGAGCAGCACCTGGCCGAGTTCCTTGGTCAGACTCTCGATGCGCGCGGCCTCGTTGGCGGCCGTGCCGATCACCGTGAAGTCGAGCCGCTGCGGCACGCCGACGTTGCCGTAAGTCACCGTGCCCACGTGCAGGCCGATGCCGAAACGCATCGGCGCCGCATCCGGGTGCGCGCCATTGAGCGCCGCGACGCGCTCCGCCGCCAGCGCCGCGGCCTGCAGGGCGCGGCGGCAGGCCGCCTCCGCGCCCGACGTGGTGGGGAAGATCGCCAGCACCGCGTCGCCGATGTATTTCAATACTTCGCCGCCCTTCTTCAGCACCGCACCGGCCATGCAGTAGAAGAAGCGGTTGAGCTGCTCCAGATAGACTTCGCGCGGCAGGCTTTCGGCGAGCGAGCTCGAGCCGCGGAAATCGCAGAACCAGATCACGGCGTCGATGTGCTCGCCGTCGCCGCGCTTCACCAGCCCGTTCAGCACGCGCTTGCCGGTGTCGTGGCCGAGGTAGGTCTCGAGCAGCGCGGTGGCCGTGCGCCGCAGGGCGTGGACCTCGAACAGCCGCCCGAGCATGGGCATCACCTCGTAGATCTGGCCGAGGTGCGCGACGCCGAAACCGCCGCGCGCGAACGAGGTCAACGAGACGACATTGATCTGGCCGTCGCTGAAGCGAAACGGCATCGCGACGTAGTCGGTCGCGCCCTCGCGGTGCAGGTCGCGCACCACCGGAAAGTCGAGCTTGACGTCGGCGTCCTCCAGCCGCCGGCGCACGCCGCCGGCGCCGCGGATGATGGGCGCGAACGGGCTGTCGGCGAAACGCGGCTGGCGCAGGATGTCGTGCGGCTCGTAGATGGTTCGGATCTCGGCTGCGTCGGCGCGCCACACCAGCACGCTGGCGAAAATCTGCGGGTGCAGCGTAGGAATGATGATCGTGCTGCGGTCGACCGGGCAGCCGCTGCCGCGCAGGAAACCGAGGAACTGCCTGGCCAGTTCCGCGGCCGAAGCGGCTTTCCACGCGTCTTTCAGCAGCCAGCCCGCGAGCGGATTGGCATGCAGGCTGGCAACGTTGGTTTCGAGGAACGGTACTTCGTCGTCGCCTTCGTAGAGCGCGGAGATCCTGCTGCGATAGAACGACAGGTGACCCTGGATCGATTCGGCGCCGCGGTAGGGCGCCTCGTAGGACCAAGCCGCGTTTTCCACGCGCTGGCCGTCGATTTCCAGACTCCAGTAGCTTGCGTCGCCGCGGAACGGGCAGTGCGACTGATGCCTGGACTTGCGCAGGAGATCCATGCGGATGTCCGCCTTCGGGATGTAATGGGCAGGCGGTTGGCGGGTCTCGTGCAGCACCACGGCGCGCGTCGTGTCGGCGATCCAGGTGCCGTTGTATTCGACGCGCACCCGTTTGACGCAGGGCCGGTAGTGCAGCTCGTAATCGCCGGCACGCGCAGGCGCGGCCGGGCTTGATGCGCTTTCCGATTCGCTGCGCTGTTCCATCGGGCCTCCGGCTGGGAGCGGCGATTCTAGCCTCGGCCGGACGCGGCCGCCGATCAGCGCGGCGGCGGTGGCGGCGTTCCGGGCGGCGGTGGCGGCGTGGCGTAGCTGCGGCGCGGCCCTTCGTAGCGTCCCGAGGTCGGGATCTGATGGCCTTTTGCGTACATGCATTGCAGGTAACTGACGTCATAGCGCCGCTGCAGCGTACCCGCCGAACCTTGCGCCGCGCCGGCACCTGCCGCGGACCCCACGATCAGCCCGGTACCGGCCCCTGCCGCGGCGCCGCGGTGACCGCCGATGATCGCGCCGGCGGCAGCGCCGACCGCGGTGCCGATTGCAGCGCTCTTCACCGCGCTGTCGGTCTGCGCGCTTTCGGCCGTGGCCCCGCCCAGCTGCGCGCTGGCGAAACCGCGGCACTCGTAATCGTCGGCGCGGAACTGATCGAAATTCTTGCCGCTGCCGGGCAGCACCATCACGCTCGGGCCGCTTGGCGGCAGCGAGGCGCAGGCGCCCAGCAGCAGCACCGCGGCCAGGACCGTCCAGCGAAGTTTCGGTGCGTTCATGCGATTTCTCCTCGGATCATTCGCCCGACGGCCGCGGCGCGACCCGCTGCCAGCCGCCAGGGCATTCCCGGACATAGGGGTAATAGGCGCCTGCGCCAGCGCAGTAATACCAGTAGGCCGCCGCCTCCGGCGCCGGCTGGGCGCTCGGCCGCTCGACGTACACGGTGGGTTCGGAGGGCACCACGACGACGCTCGACTGGTAGGGCGGGTACGCGTACGGGTAGGGATAGCCCCAGTAGGGCCAGGCGAGCGGAATGCCGAAATGCAGTCCGATGTGCGCGCGCGTCCGCGGCCCGTGGGCTTGCGCCGGCGCGGCGAGCGCGGCCCCGAGCAGGCCTGCGGCGGCGAGTGCAAAGGCAGTCAGTTTCAGGCGTCTCATCAGGAACCTCCGCACGGGAGCGACCCCACTTGCGTTCGACGCCTAGGGTAGCAAGTCGGTTCCGGTCCAGTTGGCACATTTGGTAACAAACTGTTGCCGCGATTGACGCCGGCGCGGGTCTGCGCCGCCGGCAGGGCGGCGGCGCGATCCCGTCGGCGAGCGCGGATCGATTTACACTTACGCCTGCAAAAGGGGAACCTGTGACCGAAAAGCCGGCATTCGAGCTCGACCTCAGCCTCCAGGTCGGGAAGTACGACATCCACAAGCTTCTGGGCAAGGGCGCGACCGGCACCGTGTACCTGGCCCGCGACACGTTTTCGGGCCGGGAAGTGGCCCTCAAGACGATCGAGCCGGAAGTGTTTCGCGACCCGGAGTTCGGCCTGGTGTACCGCGCGCAGTTTCTCAACGAGGCCTCGCTCGCGGGGAAACTGCGCCACCCCCACATCGTCGGCATCTACGACGCCGTGGTGCAGGAGGATTCCGGTCACATCGCGATGGAATTGGTCAGCGGCGGCGATCTCTCGCAGCATGTCGACGCCAAGCACCTGCTGCCCGTGGCCGACGTGTTGCAGATCGGGTTCAAGTGCTGCGGCGCGCTCGACTACGCCTTCAAGGAGGGCATCGTTCACCGCGACATCAAGCCCGCCAACATCATGCTGACGCAGGGCACCGATCCGAAGATCGCGGATTTCGGCGCCGCCTACCTGCGCAAGACGCAAGTGGTGCAGGTGGCCTCGATGGGTTCGCCGTTCTACATGTCGCCCGAGCAGATCTCGGGCGGCGAACTGACGTTCCACTCCGACATGTATTCGCTCGGCGTGGTGCTGTACGAGCTGCTCACCGGCAGGCGGCCGTTCGTCGCCGACAGCATCGATGCGCTGGTCGAGAAGATCCTGCATGCCAGCCCGGAGCCGCCGAGCCGCATCCGCAAGGGGATTGCGCCGCAGATCGACAGCGCGGTGCTGCGCGCGATGAAAAAGAACCCGGCGCACCGCTACGCGAGCTGGGCGGATTTCGCGCAGGAGCTCTCCAGTGCCTGCCATGACGTGGTGTCGGGCAGCGCCATTCTCGACAGCGAGAAGTACCTCGCGCTGAGGCAGGTCGAGATGCTGAAGGGCTTGCCCGATTCGATCCTGTGGGAGCTGGTGCGCGCGGCGAGCTGGATGCGGGTGCAGAAGAACCAGGTCCTGGTGCGCGAAAACGACCCCGGACGGAGTTTCTTCTTCCTCGCGCAGGGCCAGGCCAAGGTC
>SCUF01000239.1 GCA_004298325.1 Betaproteobacteria bacterium
GATGTGCTTGTCGAGTTCGTGCACGATTTCGGCGGGCGTCATGGTGCTCACGGCATCACTCCAGCACTTCGATCGTGCGCTGGTGGTTGGTGTAGATGCAGATATCGGCCGCAATCGCCAGCGCGCGCTCCACGATCGTCCGTGCCGGCAGCTCGGTCGCCTGCAGCAGCGCGCGCGCCGCGGCCTGCGCGTACGGCCCGCCCGAGCCGATGGCGACGATGCCCTCCTCGGGCTCGAGCACGTCGCCCAGCCCCGTGATGACGAGCGAGTGCTCGCGGTCGGACACCGCAAGCATCGCCTCGAGGCGCCGCAGGATGCGGTCGGTGCGCCAGTCCTTGGCCAGTTCCACCGCCGAGCGCATCAGGTTGCCCTGGTGCTTGTCGAGCTTCGCCTCGAAGCGCTCGAACAGCGTGAACGCGTCGGCCGTGCCTCCGGCGAAGCCGGCAAGGATGCGATCCTGGTACAGGCGCCGCACCTTCTTCGCGCCGCCCTTGATGACGACGTTGCCGAGCGTCACCTGGCCGTCGCCGCCCAGGGCGACGCTCGCCCCGCGCCGCACCGAAAGGATGGTCGTGCCGTGCCACTGCTCCATGAACTCGCCGCTCCGCGAAAATCACATTCTAGACCGCCGCGTGGCGCAGGCCCGCAGCAGCGAGCGTGATCAGCGCGTGGACGATCTAGTGCGGAACGACCACCCGTGCTGTCAAGGCGGCGTTACTTTGCGAGACACTGCTCCAGGCCGGCGACGAACAGGTCTTTCGGCAGTTTCCTGCCGATGAACACCATCACCGATTGCTTCTTCTCGCCCTTCGCCCAGGGCTTGCCGAGGTCGCCGCCCATCATCATGTGTACGCCCTGGAACACGACGCGGCGCGGATTGCCCCGGGTCCACAGCACGCCCTTGTAGCGCAGCAGGTCCGGGCCATAGACCTGGATCATGCCGGAGAGGAACTGCTCCAGCTGGTCGCCGTTGAACGGCTTGTCCGAGCGGAACACGAACGACTCGACTTCGTCGTGGTGCTCATGCTGGATGTCGCTCAGGAACTGCGGGTCCAGCTCCAGGATGGCGTTCAGATTGAAGCCGCGGATGTCGAGGATCTCGCCGATCGGTGCGGCGCCGAAATGCACCGGCTTCACGGGCGCGCGCGGATTCATGCGGCGCAGGCGCTCGACGAGCGCATCGACCTCGGACTGCGCGACCAGATCGGTCTTCGACAGCAGGATGCGATCGGCGAATCCGACCTGTTCCTGGGCCTCGTGGAATTCGTCCAGCTGCTGCGCGGCGTGCTTGGCATCGACCACGGTGAGGATCGAATCGAGCAGGTAGTAGTTGCCGATTTCCTCGTCCGTGAAAAAGGTCTGCGCCACCGGGCCCGGGTCGGCCATGCCCGTGGTCTCGATCACGACGCGATCGAAGCCGAGCGCGCCCTGCTCGCGCCGCTGCTTGAGGTCGCCGAGGATGCGGATCAGGTCGCCGCGCACGGTGCAGCAGATGCAGCCGTTGTTCATCTCGACGATCTGCTCGTCGCCGCTCTCGATGATCGCGTTGTCGACGCCGATCTCGCCGAACTC
>SCUF01000240.1 GCA_004298325.1 Betaproteobacteria bacterium
GACGATCATGCGAATTGCCGCAGGAAGCGCAGATCGCCGTCGAAGAACAGGCGCAGGTCGTCGATGCCATAGCGCAGCATCGTCAGCCGCTCCAGCCCCGCGCCGAACGCGAAACCGATGTAGCGCTCCGGATCGAGGCCGAAATTGCGCACCACCGCCGGATGCACCTGGCCCGCGCCCGAGATCTCGAGCCAGCGGCCTTTGAGGGGGCCGGAATCGAACTTCATGTCGATTTCCGCCGACGGCTCGGTGAACGGGAAGTACGACGGACGGAAGCGCACCTCGATGTCGTCGCTCTCGAAGAAGCGGCGCATGAAGTCGGCGAACACGCCCTTCAGGTCGGCGAAGCTCACGTCCTCGTCGATCCACAGGCCCTCGACCTGGTGGAACATCGGCGAATGCGTCGCGTCGGAGTCGACGCGGTAGGTGCGCCCGGGGGCGATTACCTTGAGCGGCGGCCGGTGCATGCGCGCATAGCGCACCTGCATCGGGCTGGTATGCGTGCGCAGCACGAGCGGCAGGCCGCCCGGATCCTTGAGATCGACGTAGAACGTGTCCTGCATCGAGCGCGCCGGATGGTTCTCCGGATTGTTCAGCGCCGTGAAGTTGTACCAGTCGGTCTCGAGCTCCGGGCCATCGGCGACGTCGAAACCGATCGAGCCGAAGATCCGCTCGATGCGCGCCCAGGTACGCGAGATCGGGTGCACGCCGCCGCGGCCGCGGCCCCTTCCGGGCAGCGTGACATCGAGCGCTTCCTCGGCCAGCCGCGCCTCCAGGCGCGCGCTGGCGAGCTCGGCACGGCGCCGCTCGAGCGCCTGCTCGAGGCGTTCCTTGGCGGCATTGATCGCGGCTCCCGCGCTGCGCCGCGCCTCGGGCGCGAGCTTGCCGAGCGTTTTCAGCAGCGCGGTGAGCTCACCGCTCTTGCCGAGAAAGCGCGCCTTGGCGTTTTCGAGCGACGCCGGGTCAGGCGCCGCCGCGAATTCGGCCAGCGCACGCGCGACGATCGGTTCCACGTCTTGCACCGCTGCGACGCGCGGTCAGTGCGCGATGCCGGCCTTGACCTGGTTGGCGATGCGTGCGAAAGCCGGCTTGTCCTGCACGGCGAGGTCGGCCAGCACCTTGCGGTCGATCTCGATGCGGGCCCGTCTCAGCCCGGCCATGAACGCGCTGTAGGTAAAGCCGAGTTCGCGCACCGCGGCGTTGATGCGCGCGATCCACAGCGCACGGATCGTGCGCTTGCGGTTGCGGCGATCGCGGTACGCGTACTGCCCCGCCTTCATCACCGCCTGCTTGGCGACCCGGAATACGTTCTTGCGCCGGCCGCGGAACCCCTTGGCCTTGACCAGCACCTTCTTGTGGCGCGCGCGCGCCGTGACTCCCCGCTTGACTCGTGGCATGGCGCCCTCCTCTAGGAAGCGTACGGCAGCATGGCGCGAATCGCGCGCTTGTTGCTGTCGTGCACGTTGGTCGTGCCGCGCAGGTGCCGCTTGCGCTTGGTCGACTTCTTGGTGAGGATGTGGCGCAGGTAGGCCTGCGAGCGCTTGATCGAGCCGCCGGCGCGGATCTTGAACCGCTTGGCGGCCGATTTCTTGGTTTTCACCTTCGGCATGTGACTGCTCCTTGTCTTATGTCATGACACCGGGTGGCCCGCCGCGCAGGCGCTTCCGGAACCCGGAGATCACTTGTGTGGCGCCTCGTTGCCGCCCTGCCGCTGCGGCGCGGCGGGCACCGTGGCGCCGCGCGCAGCTTCGATCTTCAGGCCGCTACCGGCTTTGCCGTCGGCGGCGGCGCTTCCTTCTTCGTCGACTTGCGCACCGGCGCCTTCTTCTTCGGCGCCAGCACCATCACCATCTGCCGGCCCTCGAGCTTTGGGAACTGCTCCACCAGCGCGTACGCCTCGAGGTCCGCCTTCACCCGCTCGAGCATGCGCAGCCCGAATTCCTGGTGCGCCATCTCGCGGCCGCGGAACCGCAGCGTCACCTTCGCCTTGTCGCCCTCTTCGAGAAACCGCGTCAGGTTGCGCAGCTTGATCTTGTAATCGCCGTCGTCGGTGCCCGGACGGAACTTCACTTCCTTGACCAGGATCTGCTTCTGCTTGAGCTTGGCTTCGTGCGCCTTCTTCTGCTCGCGGTAGCGGAACTTGCCGTAGTCCATCAGCTTGCAGACCGGGGGCCGCGCGAGCGGCGCGATCTCCACCAGGTCCACGTTCTGCTCTTCCGCCAGCTGCAGCGCCTGCGCGATGGGCACGATGCCGAGCTGGTCTCCGTTGTCCGCCACGAGGCGCACTTCGGGCGCCGTGATTTGAGCGTTGATGCGCTGCGATTTCTCGAGTGTGATGTGGCAATCTCCTCTTCCTGCGGCGTTTCATCGGCTGCCGCCTCGCCGGCCGGAACCCACGTTCCGAAAAAATTGCGGCCGTGCTACGGCGCGCTTGCCTCGCTCCGGAGGCGCGCGACGAAGGCGTCCAGCGCCATGGCGCCGAGGTCTTCGCCGCCGCGCGTACGCACGGCCACGGATTCCGCCTGCTTTTCCTTGTCCCCGACCACCAGCTGGTAGGGCAGCTTTTGCAGGCTATGTTCGCGAATCTTATAGGAAATTTTCTCGTTCCGCAAATCCGCAACGGCCCGAAAACCCGCCTCGCGCAGGTGTGCCGCGACGCGCGCGGCGTATTCCGCCTGATGCTCGGAGATGTTCAGCACGACTGCCTGCTCGGGGGCGAGCCAGGCCGGAAAAGCGCCGCCGAAATGCTCAATCAGGATGCCGATGAAGCGCTCCATCGAGCCCACGATGGCGCGATGGAGCATCACCGGCGTGCGCCGGGTGTTGTCCTCGGCCACGTACTCGGCGCCGAGGCGCCCGGGCATGCTGAAGTCGACCTGCATCGTGCCGCATTGCCAGACGCGGCCGAGCGCGTCCTTGAGCGAATACTCGATCTTGGGTCCGTAGAACGCCCCTTCGCCGGGGGAGATCGAGAATTCGACACCCGAGCGGCGCAGCGCCTCCATGAGCGCGTGCTCGGCCTTGTCCCAGACCTCGTCGGCGCCGATGCGCTTCTGCGGCCGCGTGGCGATGCGGTAAATGATGCTGTCGAAGCCGAAATCCCGGTACACCTTCTGCAGCAGCGCGGTGTACGCGGTGCATTCCTGCAGGATCTGGTCTTCCGTGCAGAAAATGTGGCCGTCGTCCTGCACGAAGCCGCGCACGCGCATCAGGCCGTGCAGCGCACCCGAGGGCTCGTTGCGGTGGCAGGAGCCGAATTCACCGTAGCGCAGCGGCAGATCCCGGTAGCTGCGGATGCCCTTGTTGTAGATCAGGATGTGCCCGGGGCAGTTCATCGGCTTGATCGCGTAGTCGCGGCTCTCCGATGACGTGGTGAACATGCTTTCCTTGAAGTTCTCCCAGTGCCCGGTGCGCTCCCACAGGCTGCGGTCGAGGATTTGCGGACCGCGCACCTCGCGGTAGCCGTGGTCGCGGTAGACGCGCCGCATGTACTGTTCCACCTGCTGCCACAGCGTCCAGCCCTTCGGGTGCCAGAACACGAGTCCGGGCGCCTCGTCCTGCAGGTGAAACAGATCGAGCTGGGTGCCGAGGCGCCGGTGGTCGCGCTTCTCCGCCTCCTCCAGCATCTTCAGGTACGCGTCCTGCTCTTCGCGGCTGGCCCAGGCCGTGCCGTAGATGCGCTGCAGCATTTCATTCCTTGAATCGCCGCGCCAGTAGGCACCCGCGACCCGCATCAGCTTGAACACCTTCAGTTTGCCGGTCGAGGGCACGTGCGGCCCGCGGCACAGATCGGTGAACCCTCCCTGCGTGTAAAGCGAGATCGATTCGCCCTCGGGTATCGCGCCGATGATCTCGGCCTTGTAGCGCTCGCCCTGATCGCGGAAGAACTTCACCGCCTCGTCGCGCGGCAGCAGCCGGCGCGTCACCGGGTGGTCGCGCTGCGCGATCTCCGCCATGCGCTTCTCGATCGCGGCGAGGTCCCCGGGCGTGAACGGTCGCTTGAACGCGAAATCGTAGTAGAAACCGTGTTCGATCACCGGGCCGATGGTGACCTGCGCCTCGGGAAACAGCTCCTTGACCGCGTGCGCCAGCAGGTGCGCGCTCGAATGGCGCAGGATCTCGAGCCCCGCGGCGTCGCGCCCGGTGACGATCGCGACCTCGGCGTCCGATTCGATGCGATGGCTGGTATCGACGAGCTGGCCGTTGACGCGGCCCGCGAGCGCCGCGCGCGCGAGTCCGGCGCCGATCGATGCAGCCACTTCGGCCACCGTCACCGGGGCCGCAAAGGACTTGACCGACCCGTCAGGAAGTTTGATCTCAGGCAAGGTATTGGTAGGCGCGATTGGACTCGAACCAACGACCCCTACCATGTCAAGGTAGTGCTCTAACCAGCTGAGCTACGCGCCTGCAGGGGCGGGATTTTATCGTATCCGGCGCCGCCTGCCGTAAACTGCCCCGATGCAGCTCATCCTGTGGCGGCACGCGCAGGCCGAAGACGGCAAGCGCGATCTCGAGCGCGAACTCACGGCCAAGGGACGACGCCAGGCCATCAAGGTGGCGGCGTGGCTGCGCCAGCGCCTGCCGGAGAAATTCGAACTGCTGGCGAGCCCTGCGACCCGCGCGCGCCAGACCGCAGAGGCGTTGCGCCCGGAGGTGACGATCGCGGAGCGGCTTGCGCCCGGCGCCTCGGTCAGCGACCTGCTCGAGGCCGTCGCCTGGCCGGATCACGGCGCGACGGTCACGCTCGTCGTCGGGCATCAACCGACCCTGGGACGCGTCGCCGCGCGTCTGCTGAGCGAAACCGAAGCCGACTGGAGCGTGCGCAAGGGCGCCCTCTGGTGGCTCGAGCACCGCCTGCGCGGCGGCAGGACCGAGGTCGTGGTGCGCGCCGTGATTGCTCCCGATCTCCTCTAGCGAGCGACGGCTCACGCCCGCCCCAGCGCCGCGATCTTCTTCTCCGTCAGCCCTTCCACCGCGAGCCGCATGCCGACCGCTTTCCAGTAGCCGGACTCGGATTCGAGCGCGTCCGCCGTAAGCGGGTTCTCCTCCAGCCAGGCCTGCGGCAGCGCCAACGCGAACCCGGCCTCGTCCTGGGACACGCGCAACAGCGGCACCTTGATGTCCGTGCGGCTGCGCAGGAACAGCGTCGCCAGGCGCAGCGCCAGCACCAGCAGCCACTCGCCGCTTTCGACGCCGAGGTCCTCCAGCTTGCCGAGCTTGCCGCGGTGCGCCAGCACGAGGCGCGCCAGGCGCTGCTGCTCCATGCGCGAGAATCCCGGCATGTCGGCGTTCGACAGCACGTACGCCGAGTGGCGGTGGTATTGCGCATGGGCGATCGAGAGACCGATCTCGGCGAGGCGCGCCGACCAGTCGAGCAGCAGGCGGTCGGCGTCGTCCTCCCGCGCCGATTCCGGCTCGCGCCCGGGGTCGCGCGCGACCGCGTCGTAGACCGCGAGCGCCAGGCGCCGCACGCGCTCCGCCTGCGGCGGATCGACGTGGTAGCGGCGCATGAATTGCACCACGGTGGCTTCGCGCATGTCGGCGTGTTGCACGCGCCCGAGCAGGTCGTAGAGCACGCCGTGGCGCAGCGCGCCCTCGGAGACGGTCATCTGCTCGATCGCCAGCTCCTCCAGCACTGCGCCCAGGATCGCGACCCCACCCGGCAGGACCAATGCCCGGTTCTCGCGCAGCCCGGCGATGCGCTCAGGGTCGGCGCGCTCATGCTTGATCAGCAGGCTGCGCAGCCGGTCGAGGCCGTCGCGCGTAATGCCCGAGTCCGCCAATCCGCTGTCCACCAGAATCGTTTCGATCGCGCGCGCGGTGCCCGAGGAGCCGACCGCCTCGTGCCAGCCCTGCGCGCGATAGGCACGCACCATGCTGGCGAGCTCCTGCCGCGCCGCGAGCTCGGCGGCTTTCATGCGCGACTTGTCGATGCGGCCGCCCTCGAAGAATCGCAGGCTCCAGCTGACGCAGCCCATGTAGAGCGACTCGGTGAGCCGCGGTTCGAAACCGGTGCCGATGATGAATTCGGTCGAGCCGCCGCCGACGTCCACCACCAGGCGCGCGTGCGCCGCGGGCGGCAGCGAGTGCGCCACGCCGAGGTAGATCAGGCGAGCCTCCTCGCGCCCGGATACCACCTCGATCGGGAAGCCGAGCGCGGCGCGCGCCTCGCGCAGGAACTGCGGCGCGTTCTTTGCCACGCGCAGCGCGTTGGTGCCGACCGCGCGCACGGCGTGCCGCGGCAGCCCGCGCAGGCGCTCGCCAAAGCGCGACAACGTCTCCAGCGCGCGTGTTTGCGTAGCGCGGTCGATGCGCTTGTCCGCAGTCAGCCCGGCGCCCAGCCGCACCCCCTCGCGCAGGCTGTCCAGCACGTAGATCTGGCCGTCCAACGCGCGCCCGACCTGGAGGTGGAAGCTGTTGGAACCGAGGTCGACGGCGGCAAGAATTTCGGGGCGTGTCATCGGGACCTTATTTACCATCGGCCTGACGCGCGGGCAATCGGTGACGCGGCGCTGAGCTTGCGCCGGGGCGATTTGGTAACATGAACGCCTTCCTGCCGGCCCCCGGCGATGACCAAGAAAGTCCTCACCCCGTCGCATTTCCTGAACCGCGAGCTCGGCCTGCTCGAATTCAACCGGCACGTGCTGGCGCAGGCGGCCGACGAGTCGGTGCCGCTGCTCGAGCGGCTGCGCTTCCTCACCATCGTGTCGTCCAACCTGGACGAGTTCTTCGAGATCCGGGTCGCGGGCCTGAAGGAGCAGATCAAGCAGGGCGTGAAGGCGACCGGCCCCGACGGCGGCAGTCCCGCCGAGGTGTTCGCGCTCGTCACGACGCAGGCGCACGCGCTCGTCGCCGAGCAATACCGCTTGCTGAACGAGGTGCTGTTGCCGGCGCTCGCGCGCGAAGGCATCGTGTTCCCCAAGCGCGAGGCCTGGTCCGAGGCGCAGCGCGCGTGGGTCAAAGATCATTTTTACCGCGAGCTGCTGCCGGTGCTGACGCCGATCGGGCTGGATCCGGCGCACCCGTTCCCGCGCGTTTTCAACAAGAGCCTGAATTTCGCCATCGAGCTGGAGGGGCGCGACGCCTTCGGGCG
>SCUF01000241.1 GCA_004298325.1 Betaproteobacteria bacterium
GTTCGGCAGGCCGCGCAGGTGCTCGAGGATCCTGCGCACCTGCCCGTCCTGCGTGCTGACGCAGGGCGGCAGCAGCCCCTGCAGGCCGAGCGCGCGGCGCTCGCGCAGCGTGAAGGCGGTCCCCTTGTTGAGCAGCGGATCGCGCAGCAGCGCCATGCCGGTCGGCAGTGGTCTTGCGCCGGCGCGTGTCCGTCGCGCGGCTCGAGCGATGCGTTTCGTCATGGTGGGCCTCCTCCAGTGTCCGCCATGTTGCGACCTGCGGCGGCGCCGTGTTTGACGGGCATCAAAGCGCCGGCGCGCGCTGCCTCGCCGCGCACCGCGCGGGGGGCATGGGATAATTTCCGCTTGTTCCCCGTGACGCCGCGCGAAAACCCCGTGGTGCAGCTGTCCGTGGTCGTGCCCGTGCGCAACGAGGAAGACAACATTCTTCCTCTGCTCGCCGAGATCCACGCGGCGCTGGAATCGCGCGCCGAATTCGAAGTGCTCTACGTCGACGACGGCAGCGACGACGCCAGCCTGGGCGTGCTGCGCGGGGCGCTGGCGCGGTATCCGCGGCTGCGCGTGCTGAGCCACGCCGCGCGCTGCGGCCAGAGCGCCGCGCTGCTCAGCGGCGTGCGCGCGGCGCGCGGCGCGTGGATCGCAACGCTCGATGGCGACGGGCAGAACGATCCAGGCGACCTGCCGAAACTGCTGGCGGCGCGCGACGCGCCAGCGCGGCCGCAGAACCTGCAGCTGGTCGGCGGCTGGCGCAAGTCGCGCCACGACCACTGGCTGAAGCGACTGTCTTCGCGCGTCGCCAACGCGGTGCGTTCGCGCCTGCTGGGAGACGCCACGCCCGACACCGGTTGCGGCCTGAAGCTCATCGCGCGCGCGGCCTATCTCGAGCTGCCGTTCTTCGATCACATGCACCGCTTCCTGCCGGCACTGGTGCAGCGCGCTGGCGGTGCCACCCTGTCGGTGGAAGTCAGCCATCGCCCGCGCACGCGCGGGCGCTCGAATTACGGACTGCACAACCGGCTCTGGATCGGGATCGTCGACCTGGCCGGCGTGGCGTGGCTGCAGCGCCGCATGAAGCGGCCGCAGGTGAGCGAGCTGCCGCGGTCATGAAGGCGAGGGTCCTGGTCTCCGGCCTGACGCTGATGGCGACGCTCATCGCCGCCGGCCTGGTGATCGAGCACGGCTGGCTGGGCGACTGGCTGAGCGAGGCCTGGATCGACCGCGCGGTGCGCGACCGCGGCCTGTCCGGCGAACTGCTCTATCTCGGGGTGGCGGGCATCGCGACCGCGCTGGCGCTGCCGCGGCACGTGGTGAGCTTTCTGGGCGGCTACGCCTTCGGCGTCGGCCGCGGCACCGTGCTCGCGCTGCTCGGCACCGAGATCGGTTGCGCGATCGCGTTCTTCTATGCGCGCGCGATCGGCCGGCCGCTGGTGGGCGCGCGCCTCGCGGCGCGCGTGCAACGCGTCGAAGAGTTTCTCGCCGGCAGCCCTTTCTGGATGACGCTGCTGATCCGCCTGCTGCCCGTCGGCAACAACTTCCTCACCAACCTCGTCGCCGGCGTGGCGCGCGTCCCGGCGCGCCCGTTTCTGCTCGGTTCGTTTCTCGGCTATGTGCCGCAGACGCTGGTCTTTGCGCTCGCCGGCAGCGGCGTCGACCTGGGGGCGGCGACCCGCATCCTGATCGCGGTGCTGCTGTTCCTCGTCTCGGGCGTGATCGGCGCCCGCCTGTACCACAGGTACCGCCACGGCCGGACGCTGGGCAGCGACGTCGACGGCGCACTGCAGGAGGCGGCAGCAGAGGGCCGCGAAATGACACAGCAGCGCTGATGCAGGCCCGCGCGCGCGATCGCTGGTTTGCCGCTTTGCTGCTGCTCTGGGGGGCCTTCGCGGTCGCCTCGATCTGGCTGCGGCCGCTGTGGCCGGTGGACGAGACGCGCTACGCCAGCGTGGCCTGGGAGATGTGGCGGCGCGGCGATTTTCTGGTGCCGTACATCAACGGCGAGCCCTACAGCCACAAGCCGCCGCTGCTGTTCTGGCTGATGCATCTGGGCTGGGCGGTGTTCGGCGTGACCGACTGGTGGCCGCGGCTCGTCGCGCCGCTCTGCGCGCTCGGCGTCCTGGCGCTGCAGCAGCGCCTGGCGCGCCGTCTGTGGCCGAATGACGCGGATTCCGGCGCCCTGGCGCCCTGGGTGCTTTGCGGCACGCTGCTGTTCGCCGCGATGGCGACGCTGACGATGTTCGACCTGCTGCTCGCCCTGTGCGTCATGATCGGCATGATCGGCGTGGTGCGCGCAGCGCACGGCGAACATCGCGTGGGATGGCTCTGGCTCGGCGCCGGCATCGGCCTGGGCGTGCTCGCGAAGGGACCCGTGATCCTGCTGCACCTGCTGCCGGTGGCCCTCGCAGCACCGTGGTGGGCGCCGGCGGCGAGGACGGCCCCGGCGCGCTGGTATGCCAGCGTCGCGGCGGCCGTCCTGCTGGGAGCCGCGATCGCGCTGGCCTGGGCACTGCCGGCGGGCTATTTCGGCGGCGAGGCCTACCGGCGCGCGATCTTCTGGGGACAGACTGCCGGGCGCGTGTCCGAGTCTTTCGCGCACCGTGCACCCGTCTGGTATTACCTGCCGCTGCTGCCCGTGATCCTGTTTCCCTGGCTGGTATGGCCGGCGTTGTGGCGCGGGCTGCGCGCCGGCAGTTTCAGTGTGCGCGACCCGGGCAATCGCTTTCTGATCGCCTGGCTCGCCCTGACCCTGGTGGCGTTCTCGCTGGTGAGCGGCAAGCAGGTGAAGTACCTCGTGCCGCTGCTGCCCGCGTTCGCACTGCTCGCCGGAAATGCGCTCGCCCGGATGCCGGCACCCGCCCGCCGCCGGGAAATGCTGCTGCCGGCCTGCGGTTTCCTCGCGCTGCCGGCGCTGTTTGCGTACGCAAGGGCGAATCCCGCGGCTTTCGCGTTTCCGCCCTGGGCGTCCGAGCTGCCGCTCTGGCCCGCGGCTGCGCTGGCGCTTGCGCTGCCGGTTCTCGTCTGGCTGGGCCGGCGCTCCACCGTGGTCCAGGCGCGTGCGCTCGCCTTCGCGGTCTGCGGCGCCTTCATCGTCATCGGCGCAGGCATCGTGCCCGCGATCGCCGTCTATGCCGATCCGCGCCCGGCGGCTGCGCACCTGGCGGACCTGCAGCGGCGGGGCACGCCGCTCGCCCATCTCGGCAAGTACCACGCGCAATACAACTTCGTCGGGCGGCTCGAGCAGTCCATCGAAATCCTCGACAACCCGGAGCTTGCGCCCTGGGTCGCAGCGCACCCCGCGGGGCAGGTGATCGTGGTCGAGCGCAATCGGCACGCCGGCGGCGAACGACGGCCTGAATACGAAACGCCGTTTCGCGGTGCCTGGATCCAGCTCTGGCGGGGCGAAGCGCTGCTGCTCGAACGCGGCGCCGCGCGCTAGGGCGGCGTGATGCGCTCGTAATAGCGGGCTCGATACAACAGCCGCGGCCGTGCCGGGTCGTCGCGGAACGCGCTGCGCGTGTGCAGCACATTGTTGCAGATCACGCCCATGCCGGGGGTCAGCTTGAGGCGCAGCGCGAAGGGCGCGTCGTCGGAAAGCCACTGGACGAGAAAGCGCACCGCTGCCTGCGTATCCGGATCCTGCGCCCACTCGATGCTGACCGTACGCGCGGTGTAGCGCATGTGCAGCGCGCCATCGTCATCGAACCAGAACACCGGACCGGCTTGCGCCTTGCGCGCGCCGTCGCGCGCGGGAATCGTCATCGCGTCCGGTCGCATCAGCGCGCGTGCCCAGGCCGGATTCGCGTCGTTGAGCAGCAGCCAGGCGATCTCGGGGTCGAGCAGCTGCGTCTCGCCGCCTTGCGCCGCAGCGTGCACGCAATGCAGCAGGAAGGCGCGGATGCGACGTTCGGGCGGGTTGTAGTAGCCGTCGGTGTGCCAGCGGACCGGCTTGCGGGTATAGGGAATGATTTCGCCGCGCGGCGTCGTGCTGACCGCGCGGATGCTCGAGACGCCGTCGTCGTCGGCGAGCCAGTTCGGGTCGAGGCGGTGGAGCCCGAACTGCCGCGCCAGCGCGCGCGCGATCTCCTTGTCCGGATCTTCGCCGCAGCCGCTTGCGTACACCGCCATGTTGGCGCGCGCAACGCGCTCCAGGATGGCCCCGCGTTCCGCGACGCTGAGCTGCCGCGGGTTGCGCACCTCCACGATCAGCTCGTCGGCTCGCTTCGGATAAGCGGCGATCTTGCGCTCGCGCCAGTCGCGGTAGCGGCTGCGCGGCGGCGCGATTTCAGGTGACGCTGCCGAAACCACGGTCGGTCGCGCCGGCGGGCGGCCGCAATCCGGCCAGGCGGCAGCCCTGCGCGACGGGGCCGCCCGGAAACAGCGTGTAGAGGTACTTCATGCCGCCCTTGTGGTGGAACTTCTCCTCCAGCGCGTCCTGCAGCTCGCGCAGGTTGATGGCGACGTCGTGATGGCGCGCGTAGAACTCCTGCAGACCGCGCACCACCTCCCAGTGGTCGTCGCCCGGCGTGAAGCCTTCCTGTGCCGCGGTGGCGCGCGCTTTGTCCGGCGTCCAGTCGAGCGGCGCAAAGCGGAATTCGGTGCCTGCAGCCATGTCGTCCTCCGTTTCAGTCGCCCGCCATCGCGCGGCTCCGGGGCCCCGCCTGCGCCGGCGAAAGCAGTCCATCGACGGTCTTCTTCAGCATGCCGAGCGCCTCGGGCGCATCGAGATCCATGATCCGGTCGGCCACCCAGGGTTGGTCGGATTCGAGCATCAGCTCGCGCACGGCGAGACCGAGGTAGCGCAGCAGCGGAAAGCTCGGCTGCTCGGGCGGGCATTCGAAGGTGGCGTAGTCGGCGCCGCGCCGGTTGAGGAAAGCGATGAAATTGGCGCGATAGTCGAAGGCGTCGTCGGCGCCCAGCTTGCGGATGTTCTCCTCCACCAGCTCCGCGAGCCGGCGGCCGGCGGCCTGCAGCAGCTGCGCGCGCTGCGCTTCCGGGATCCGCCCGTACACCATGCGGTCGCTCATGTGCAGCAGGAATGCCGCCACTTCGCCGAGGATGCGGATGCCGCGCTCGGGCGTGACGATGTCGCAGTCGAATTTCGACAGATTGGTCACGGCTTCGTCGGCGAGGCGCCAGATGGTCGAGGCCAGCACGCTCGCCACCTCCGCAGACGAGCGCCCGCCCGCGTTCCTGAACCAGACCGTCTTGAGGCGCAGCGCCATGCCTCGCCGCGCCTAGCGCTTGCGCACGAAAAACTCGTACACGTTGCGCGCCGTCTCGCGCGTGGCGACCAGTTCCAGCCCGGTGGAACGCGTCCAGGCGCGCACGTCGGCCGGCGTCCCGGGGCAGCTGGAAATCAGGTGCAGCACTTCGCCCGGGCGCATGCCGTCGAGCAGTTTCTTCGCTTCGAGGATCGGTCCCGGGCAGGTGACGCCGCGGATGTCGAGCGTGACGTGGGCGGTGGGCGGCGCCTGGTGGCCCTTGCGCAGGTAGTACTGGGTGCGCCGGCCTTCGCCCTTCTCGGTC
>SCUF01000242.1 GCA_004298325.1 Betaproteobacteria bacterium
TGCTCAAGGCCGCGCCGCTCAAGCTGTGAACGACGCAGTCCGGCGCGCGGTGGAGATCCTCCGCGCCGGCGGACTGGTCGCGTTCCCCACCGAAACCGTGTACGGCCTCGGGGCCGACGCCGCCAATGCGGCCGCGATGGCGCGCCTGTACGCCGTCAAGCAGCGACCCGCGGATCATCCCGTGATCGTCCACTTCCCGGACGCGGCGAGCGCGTTCGAATGGGCGCGCGACGTGCCCGGTGTGGCGCATCGGCTCGCGGCGCGCTTCTGGCCGGGGCCGCTCACGCTGATCCTGAAACGCTCGCCGCAGGCCAGGGACTTCGTCACGGGCGGACAGGACACGGTCGGCTTGCGCGTGCCCTCGCATCCGGTGGCGCAGGCGCTGCTGCAGGCGTTCGGCGGCGGCGTGGCGGCGCCGTCGGCGAATCTCTTCGGTCGCGTCAGCCCGACCACGGCAGCGCACGTGCGCGAGGATCTGGGTCATGCAGTCGACCTCGTCCTCGAGGGCGAGCCGGTCAGCGTCGGTATCGAATCGACCATCGTCGACCTGTCGGGCGAGGCCGCGGTGCTGCTGCGGCCCGGGCATATCCGGCAGGAGGAGATCGAGACGGTTCTGGGTTGCGGCATCGCATCGAAGCGCGTCGACTCGCCGCGCCACGCGGGCGGTCTCGAGCGGCACTATGCGCCACGCACTCCGGCGCGGCTGGTGGCTGCACACGCGCTCGATGCGCAGATCGCCCAGCTGGGGGCGCGCGTTGCGGTGCTGGCGTTCTCGCGGCCGGATGAGCGGGTCGCGCGCTGGATCCGGATGCCGCGCGATCCCGCCGCGTATGCGCAGCGCCTTTACGGCGCGCTGCGCGAACTGGATGCCGCGGACTGCGAGATGCTCCTCATCGAATCCCCGCCGGAGGCGCCCGCATGGACCGCGGTGCTCGACCGGCTGCGGCGCGCGGCGAGCGCCGGGTAACATCGCGGCATGCGCAGAGCACCCTGGCTGCTGGCCCTGCTGCTTGCGGGTTGCCATGCGCACACCGGCGTCAGCGTCGGTCCGGGGACTTCGGGCGCCGCAGCGGGGGCCTCCGCCAGCATCGGCATCCGTGCCGGACCGGCCGCGGGCGCGCTCATCGGGCTCGGATTCGTCGCCGCCGTCATCAGCGGGCAGGACGAACACAAGATCGATGCGACACCCGAACTCGATCCCGCGCGCCGCGTCGTGGAGCAGGACTGCAACCAGCCGATCCTGGACCCGGCAGCGAACCTGCGCTGCCGCTAGTCAGACGCGCCGCGGTCCCGGCCGCCCGTCATCCACCACGAAACTCGCCAGCGTGCTGCAGGCGCCGTCCGGCCTGGTCACGGTGTCCATCGCACGCAGGTCGGCGCGCCACTGCTGCGGCGTTATCTCGACGCGCACGTAGCCCCGGTAGCGGTTGTCGGCGAACTTGAGGTGCGGATTTTCCGTCCGCAGCTGCGCGATGCGTTCCGGCGGCCAGGAGGATTGGCTGGAGATCGAAGTGCCGACGAATTCGCTCGCCATCACGGGCGACTTGGCCTGATCGAAATCCCGCTTCAGGTCGGCCACGCAGAACGTGTGCGTGTCGCCGCCGATCACCACCGGGTTCGGCGTCTTTTTCGTGGCGATGGCATCGAGCAGCCGTTTCCTGGCGGCCGGATAGCCGTCCCAGCCGTCGGTCCAGGCCTGGCGTCCCGGTCCCGGCTGCTGGTCGAGCTGCGCCATCAGGGTCTGCTGCGCGATGATGTTCCAGCGCGCCGGCGTCAGTTCGAGCGCGGTTTCCAGCCACGCCCCCTGCCGCCGCCCGAGCATCGTGCGCTCGGGACTGGAGAGCTGCGGGCAGGCGGCGACATCGACTGTGTTCGAGCCACCCTTGCTGCCCGGGCGCGGGCAGGCCTGGGGCGTGCGGTACTGCCGGCCATCGAGAATGAAGAACCGCGCCAGGTCGCCCCAGCCCATCTGGGCGTAGATGCGCATCCCCTGGGCGGTCGGCCGCATGCGGTCGCGCAGCGGCATGTGCTCGTAATAGGCCTTGTACGCCACCAGCCGGCGGGCGACCCATTCTTCCAGCGGCGCGTCTTCTTCCGGCTGGTCGGCGGCGTAATCGTTGGCGACCTCGTGGTCGTCCCAGGTGCAGACCCAGGGCACTGCGGCGTGCGCGGCCTGCAGGTCGGGATCGGTCTTGTAGAGCGCGTGCCGCACCCGGTAGCGGCTGAGCGTCTTCGGCTCCGATGAGCCGTGACTGCGCACCGCGTCCTTGGCCGCATGCCGGCCGTAGATGTAGTCGCCGAGGAAGGCGATCAGATCGGGATCATCGGCGAGGATGTAGCGATAGGCGCTGAAGTAACCGTGCTCGTAGTGCTGGCAGGAGGCGAAGGCGAAGCGAAAGCGGGCGGGCACGCTGCGCGCGGGCGGTGCCGTGCGCGTGCGGCCGATCGGGCTTTCGGCATTGCCGGCGTTGAAGCGGTACCAGTAGGGCCGGTCGGGCTGGAGTCCCTCGACCTCGACGTGCATCGAATGCGCCCAGGCAGGCACCAGGAAATCGACGCCCGAGGCGACGACATCGCGCATCTTGTCGTCGCTCGCCACTTCCCAGTTGACGCGCGTACGCACCGGATCCATGCCGCCCCCCGGCAGCGTGGGATCGACCACGAGCCGCGTCCAGATGACGAACCCGTTCTGGTTCGGATAGCCCGAAGCGACGCCCAGCGCGAACGGCGCGTCGCTGAAGCGCGGTTTTTCCTGCGTGAAGGCGGGTGCTGCGTTGGTGACGCCGAGCGCGGCCAGGGCCTTGAGAAACGCGCGCCGATCGAACATGCGAACCGGATGACCCATTTGTGCTCCCCCCGAGTGGGGGCAGAGTAGACTCGCGAACTGTTTTCGCGTCAAGGAGGCGCTCATGATTCATTTCGTGGTGCACGAGGACGGCGACGGCGTCGGCGTGGTCGTGGTCGAGGGGGTGAAGGCCGGCCAGGAGCTGAGCGGCTGGATCATGGAGGACGACAAGGACATCCGGGTGACCGCGAAAAGCGACATCCCGATCGGCCACAAGGTTGCGCTGCGGGACTACAAGCCCGGGGACACGGTCATCAAGTACGGCGTCGACATCGGCAAGGTAGTGGCGCCGATCGCCAAGGGCGAGCACACGCACATTCAGAACCTCAAGACGAAGCGGTGGTGAGCATGGACCTTTCCAAGGCGAGTTTCCGCGGCTACCGGCGCGACAACGGACGCGTCGGCGTGCGCAATCACGTCATCATCCTGCCGGTGGACGACCTGTCCAATGCCGCCGCGCAGGCCGTCGAGAACAACATCAAGGGCACGATGGCGCTGCCGCATCCTTATGGGCGATTGCAGTTCGGAGCGGACCTGGACCTTCATTTCCGCACCCTGATCGGCACCGGCTCGAGCCCGAACGTTGCGGCGGTGGTCGTGATCTGCATCGAGAGCGGCTGGGCGAAGAAAGTCGCCGACGGCATCGCCGCTACGGGCAAGCCGGTGGCGTACTTCGGCATCGAGCAGCATGGCGACCACGACACCATCCTGCGCGCCTCCAAGGCGGCCAAGGAGTTCGTGCAGTGGGCTTCCGAGCTGCGCCGCGAGGAACGCCCGCTGAAGGACCTGTGGGTCTCGACCAAGTGCGGCGAGTCGGACACCACTTCTGGCTGCGGCGCCAATCCCACGGTCGGCAACGCCTTCGACAAGCTGTATCCGCACGGCACGACGCTCGTGTTCGGCGAAACCACCGAGCTGACGGGCGGCGAGCACCTGGTGGCGGCGCGCTGCCGCACCGACGCGGTGAGACAGAAATTCCAGTTCATGTTCGACCGCTACCAGCAGGTGATCGAGCGGCACAAGACCAGCGACCTGATGGACTCGCAGCCGACCAAGGGCAACATCGAGGGCGGACTCACCACGATCGAG
>SCUF01000243.1 GCA_004298325.1 Betaproteobacteria bacterium
TCTGGCGGCCATAGCAGCCTGGAACCACGCCTTCCCATCCCGAACAGGACCGTGAAACGGGTTTGCGCCGATGATAGTGTGCAATTGCGTACGCGAAAGTAGGTTACCGCCAGGCCATACCCCGAAGCCCGGTTTCCGCAAGGAGACCGGGCTTTTTCATTTGCCGGAGGCCCCGTGTCTTTCCCATCGCTGCTCGAGCGCATGACCGCTGCGATCTGCGCCGGCGACGCCGAAGGCGCCGCCGCTTGTTTTACGCCGGAGGGCGTCTATCACGACGGCTTCTACGGCGAATTCCGCGGCCGCGCGGAGATCGCGCGCATGGTGCGCGAGTTTTTCTTCCGTGACGCACGCGACTTCGCGTGGGCGGTGTCGGATGCCGTGTCGGGCGGCAGCACGGGCTACGCACGCTACGATTTTTCCTATGTCTCGAAAATTCCCGGCAGCGAGGGCAAGCGCGTCGGTTTCTCGGGCATCAGCTGTTGCGAGCTCGAGGGCGGTCTGATCCGGCGCTATGCCGAGATCTTCGAACGCGCCCCGGTGCTCGTCAGGCTGGGGTTTTCCGACGAGCGCATCCTGAAATCGGTGAAGCGCTGGGCTGCATTGAAGTAGCCCTCTTGCGCGTCGCCCCGATACTGTATAAAAATACAGTATCGATGGTCACCCTCCAGGACATCCTTCGCCGGCAGCCGGTCTGGCGCGGCGGCGCTCCCTCTGCTTCCACGGCGCGGACGGTGCCGACCGGCTTTGCGGTGCTCGACCGCGAGCTGCCGGGCGGCGGCTGGCCGGCGGCTGCGCTTACCGAGATCCTGACCACGCGTGAAGGCGTGGGGGAGCTGCGCTGTGTGCTGCCTGCGCTCGCCGCGCTGACCGCCAGCGGCAAGCGCATCGCCTGGCTGGCGCCGCCGCATCTGCCTTATGCTCCTGCGCTTGCCGCCGCGGGCGTGAGACTCGAGCATCTGGTGGTGGTGCGAGCGCCGGGCAGGCGCGATGCGCTGTGGGCGGCAGAACAGGTGCTGCGCGCGGGCGCATGCCATGCGCTGCTGGCGTGGCTGGCGCCGGTGCGCTATGCGGAATTGCGGCGGCTTGCGGTGGCTGCCGAGGCCAGCCCCGGGTTCACGGTCCTGTTCCGATCGCCTCAGGCGACGCGTGAAAGCTCGCCTTGCTGCCTGCGGCTCGCGCTCGAAACGAGCGATGGGCGGCTGGTTGTCAGGATTCTCAAGCGCCGGGGTATGCCGCTCACGATACCGCTCCCCATTCCGGTCGGGACACCCGTACGTGCTCTGGATCGCATTCCATCTCCCGCACTTGCCACTCGAAGCCCTGCTGCGCGGCTGCGACCCGAACCGGTGGTGTGACGAACCCTGGGCGGTGATCGAACACCGCTCGGTGTTCGTCGGCAACGCAGCCGCACAGGCGCTCGGAGTCCGGTCCGGCATGCCGCTCTCGGCCGCGTGGGCGATCGCGCCCGCATTGCGCACCGTGCCGCGCAACCTGCGCGCCGAGCGCGAAGGCCTCGAGGGCGTTGCTGCCTGGCTCGGCCGTTTCACGCCGCGCGTGTCGATCGAGGCACCGTGCCGGGTGGTGGCAGAGGTTGCCGGCAGCCTGCGTCTTTTCGGCGGGCTCGAGCGCCTCGAGCAGGCCTTGCGCTCGGGTCTGGATGCGCTGGGTTTCGGGGTACGGCTTGCCAGTGCGCCCACTGCCCGGGCGGCGCTGTGGCGGGCGGCAGGCGGCGGCAGCGCACTCGAGGACCTGCGGGTCGAGGTCACTGGCGCGCGCCCCGACATCCTCGAGCTGCTGCACAACCTCGGAGTAAGGACGCTGGGCGAGTTGATGCGCCTGCCGCGCGACGGCGTGGCGCGCCGCCTGGGCCAGGGATTGCTCGACGATCTGGACCGGGCGCTCGGAAAAATTCCAGAGCCGCGCGCCGCGTTCGTGCCGCCGGCCCGTTTTGCGGCGCGGCTCGAGCTGCCGGCGCAGGTGATGGCGGCGGAAGGCTTGCTGTTCGCCGCGCACCGCCTGCTCGTACAGCTCGAAGGCGTGCTGGTCGCGCGACAGTCCGGGATACGCGGTTTCGCCCTTTCGCTCAGGCATCTTGGGATGCGGCCGACGCGCGTCACGGTACCGCTCGCCAGTCCTTCGCGCGATGCGACGCACTTCACAGCGCTGCTGCGCGAGCGCCTGATGCAGCTCGCGCTCGTCGCCCCGGTGGAGGCGATCCTGCTGCAGGCGGCGGATTTCGAGCCGCTGCACGGAACGACCGCCAGCCTGTTTCGCGACGCGCATGACGCGGGCGGGGGCTGGGGGCGGCTGCTCGATCGCCTGGCCGCACGCCTGGGCGAGACCGCGGTGCACGGCTTGACGATCCGTTCCGAGCATCGTCCGGAGTTTGCAGCGCAAGCGGTTGCGCCGGAATCCCCGTCCGGCGCACGGCCAGCGGCTCTGCCGGGAGAGCCGGGACCGCGGCCGCTCTGGCTCCTCGAAACACCACGCCGCCTCGGGGAAAACGAGTTCGTGCTGCTGGCTGGACCGGAGCGGATCGAGTCCGGCTGGTGGGACGACCACGAGGTGCGGCGCGACTATTTCATCGCGCGCACCGGCGAGGCCTCCCTGGTGTGGATCTTCCGCGAGCACGGAGGGAGCTGGTTCCTGCATGGCATCTTTGCCTGAGCTGCCGGCGTACGCCGAATTGCATTGCGTTTCGAATTTCACGTTCCTGCGTGGCGCTTCGCATCCGGAGGAGCTGGTGGCGCGCGCCGCGGCGCTCGGCTACTCGGCGCTCGCGCTCACCGACGAATGCTCGCTCGCCGGTGCCGTGCGCGCGCACCAGGCAGCCAAGGAGCACGGCCTGAAGCTGATCGCCGGAACCGAGCTCACGCTCGACGACGATCTGAAGGTGGTGCTGCTCGCGACCGATCGCCGTTCTTATGGTGCGATCGCTGCGCTCATCACGACCGGGCGCCGGCGCGGCCGCAAGGGAACTTACGCGCTTTCACGTGCCGATCTCGAATCGGCGGCGGACGGCGGCATGCTGGCCCTGCTGGTATCGGGCGACGCGCGATGGCTTGCAGAGCGCTTTGCGGGGCGCGCCTGGATCGCCGTGGAGCTGTTTTGCGGCCCGAACGACCGGGCGCGGCTCGATGCGCTGCGCGAGCTGGGCAACGCTGCCGGCTTGCCGCTGGTCGCCGCCGGCGACGTGCACATGCACGTGCGGTCGCGGCGTCGACTGCAGGATGCACTCACCGCGATCCGCCTCGGACGGCCGCTTGCCGAGTGCGGCCAGGCGCTCCATGCCAACGGCGAACGCCATCTGCGGCTGCGTGCCCGGCTGGCGCAGCTTTATCCGCCCGGGTTGCTTGCCGCAACCCGGGAGATCGCCGAGCGCTGCCGCTTCTCGCTGGA
>SCUF01000244.1 GCA_004298325.1 Betaproteobacteria bacterium
CCCGCGGCTCGAGGAGCAGGTGATGGCGGTCGCCGCGGAGCTGCGTTGTCTGGTCTGCCAGAACCAGTCGATCGCGGAATCGGACTCGGACCTGGCGAAGGACCTGCGGGATCAGGTGCGCGAGAAACTGCGCCAGGGGCAGACCGAGCGCGACGTCGTCGACTACATGGTCGCCCGTTACGGCGATTTCGTGCTGTGGCGTCCGCCGTTCAAGCTGACAACGCTGCTGCTGTGGCTCGGACCGGTATTGCTGGTCTTGGCGGGTCTGATCCTGCTGTTCTACCGGCTTGCACGGGAGCGCGACGGCGGCGAAGTTGATCTCTCCGCAGCCGAGCGCGCGCGCGCGGCGCAGCTGCTCGAAACCCGCACGGAAATGGAGGAACGATGACTGCATTCTGGTTGATCGGCGCGCTATTCGCCGCCGGCGCGCTCCTGTTCATCCTGCCGCCGCTGCTCGCGCGGCATGCGCCCGTGCGGTTTTCGCAAGAGGCGACCAACCTCGTCATCTACCGCGACCAGTCACGTGAACTCGATGCCGACCTCGCCGCCGGCACGCTGAACGCGGCACAGCACGCCAGGGCGCGGCGCGAACTGGAAGCGCGGCTGCTCGAGGACGTCGGCGATGCGCAAGCGGCGCCGGTAGCGCCGCGGCGGGGTCGCGGTGCCGCGATCGTCGCGGGTTTTGCGATCCCGCTGTGCGCGCTCGCGCTCTACCTCATCGTCGGCAATCCGCAGGCGATCGTGCCTGCGCTGGCAGCGACTCAGGGCACCGCCGCCCACGCCGTGAATGCGGGGTCGGTCGACGGGCTGGTCGAACGGCTCGCCACCCGAATGCGGGAAAATCCCGACGATCCCGAAGGCTGGCGGTTGCTCGCGCGCTCCTACGGCGCGCTCGGCCGCTTCAACGAGGCGGCGCAGGCTTACGCGAAGGCCGCTGCGCGGCTGCCGGGCGATGCGCAGGTCCTGGCCGATTACGCCGAGAGTCTCGCAGTGGCGCAAGGCGGGCGCCTGCAGGGTGAGGCCGAGGGGATCATCGAGCGCGCGCTTGCGGCCGATCCCGAAAATCCCAAGGCGCACGCGCTCGGCGGCAGCGCGGCGTTCGGCAAACAGGACTACGCGGAGGCGATCCGGCACTGGGAGCGGTTGTTGCTGCTCGTGCCAGCGCAATCGGAGAACGCGCGCGCGGTAGAGGCGAGCATTGCCGAGGCGCGCTCACTTGGCGGGGCGCTGCGCGACGGGAGCGCGACGCAGGTGCGGTAGCGGAGAATTTCCCGCTTATCTTGTCTTGCTGCGTGCCTGCCCGAGCACGCCGAAGCCCGCCACCGCGGCCAGGACCAGCGCCACGCCGAATACCTGCGCCGCGGGAATTCCCCAGGCGAAGATCGCCGGATTGCCGCGGAAGAACTCCACGGAGAATCGGGCCGCGCCGTAACCCGCCAGATAGGTCAGAAAGGCGAAGCCGGGGGTCCTGTATCCTCCTCGTGTCAACCAGACGAGGAGAAAGACCAGCAGGTAGGCCGCCATCTCGTAGATCTCGACGGGATGCAGCGGGACGTTCAACGGTGCCATGGAACGCGGGTCGGTATAGGTGATCGCCCAGGCAAGATCTGCCCGTTTGCCGTAACTGTCTCCGTTCAACAGGCAGGCGATCACGCCCGCCGCCTGTCCCAGCGCCACGCCCGGCGCCAGAGTATCCGCAAAGCGCCAGAACGACAGCTGCTTTTTCCTGCAGTACCACAGCGCCGTCAGGAATCCTCCCAGAAGCGCTCCGATGATGCTGATGCCTCCATGCCACACCGCCACGATCTCCCATGGCTTTTGCAGGAAGTAGGCCGGGTTCGAGAAAATCACGTAATAGATCCGGGCCCCGACGATGCCGCCGAGCAGGGCGTAGAAGGCGAAGTCCTTGACCAGGGCCGGATCGATCCCTTTTCGTTTCGCTTCCCTCGCGCTCAGCCACAGGCCGAGGAAGACCGACAGCAGGACGATGATTCCGTAGGAGCGAAGCTCAAACGTCCCGAACTTCGCGAGCACTGGATACATGGAAATCCCCTCTACCACCGCTTCAGTTGCCACAGCCCATTCAAACGGTCACAAGAATCGCAAACCCCATGACCACGACGCCGCTGCCGAGCGACAGGCGCACCGATTCCTTATGGTGCAGGTTCCAATGCGCCAGGCGACCGACCATGGGACGGGCGGACGCGGCGACCAGGACGACGAGCAGCGGCAGGACGAAGACGACGTTGTACAGCACGAGATACGCATAGCCCTGGAGCGCCGTGGGCTGCAGCGCGAGCAGACTCAGCACACCGAGATAGACCGCGCCGCTGCACGGCACCGTGCAAAGCCCGATCAGGATTCCGCCACCGACGAGCGCCGGGAGCGTCGCCTTCTTCGCCGTCTGGCGCGCCATCGCGCCGACCCGCGCCGGGGCCTGCAGGCGCCAGCCCAGATCGGGCAGGAAATAGTCCTTCAGCATCCACAACCCGAACAGGATCGCCAGCAGCGCTCCGAAGCGGGCCGGGATGTGCTGCCGCGTGAAGAAATCCAGCGACGTGAGCACCCCCACTCCGAGCGCGAGATAGGTGAGGAAGATGGCGCCGATATAGATGCCACCCAAGCCCAGCATCCGCGCGCGCAGCCCGCTGACGTTGTGCTCGCCGACCTGCAGCGTGGTGGCCAGCGCCGTAATGAACAGCAGCAGCACCGTGAATGCGCATGGATTGATGCCATCGATGACGCCCGCAATGAGGACTGTGGCGAGGGTGATCTGTGGCAGGTACGCCTTCATCGCCACTTCCGGCGCGTTCGGATGCCACAGACCGGTCAGGGCGAGCGCGCCTAGAGCCGTCGTGCTCAGCAACGCGACGACGGCGATGGTGCGAGGATGCGGATTCAAGCGTCATCCCGTTACGACCAGGCGGCCCGACATGGTCGGGTTCGCGCGACCGCCGCAGCAGATATCGCAGTAGAAAGTGTACGTGCCGGGCCTGTCGGCGGTGAAGGTGGCGGAGCTCGATCCGAGCGGCGGCGCAATGATGTTGACGTCGAGTTCATCCACGGCCCACTGGTGCTTGCCGCCGCCATCGGTGTGATGGGAATTGTCCAGGCTCCGCAATCGCACGGTCACTGGCTGACCGGCCTTGACGCGCACTTCCTTGCGCGTAAACCCGCCCATGTCGGCGGAAATGTCGATCACGTTGCCGGCCATCCGCGGCAAGTTGGGTTTCCAGAACGCCTGGAACAGCAGGAAACCCGCGGCGCCGAGAACAAGCACACTGACGGAGGCGAAGGCCACGGCGCGCATCCGCCGCTCACGCCGGTGGTCGCGGTCGCGCTGTTCGCGGGTTCGTCTCTGCATGACAAATTCTCGTCGTGCGCGGTCAGCAGCCTCCTCCCCGGCCGTGGCGATGTGAGGTCGCGGCCGGCGCCGCGGGTTGCCCTGCCATCTCTTCCTTGATTGAAGGGGGCGAAGTATCCGCGGCTTGCGCCTTGCCTTCCCCGGCAGGACCCTCGCGCGCCATGTCATGCGTGCCGCAGCATCCTCCCATAAGACCCCCGTGGCGCCCCCGCGAGAACATCCAGACTACGCCAGCGATCACCACCAGCCAGATCCAATTTTGCGTTAACCATTCCATGACCTGTCTCCTCAAGAAATCGCACCCGATCGGCGCGACTGAAGTACTACGTCTTGCCCACAGGCTCGGCTTGGTGCTGCGCCTTGCCTTCGACGACTTCCATCCCGCGAATCGGGTCCGGGTCCATTGGGGTCCGCAACACCGTATCGCGTTGATCTGACTTCTTATGAAGTCCTTTCATGAGTTTCATGTCGGCCACGAATCCGATCCCGAAACCTGCGGCTGGAGCAATGATGGTCCAGGGTCCGCCCAACGCCTGACCTACGGCCAATCCTCCGAACAAGCCTACGCAACAAAGCATTCTCGCCTCCTGTCACTACGGTCCGAATAACCTTCAAACGAAATCAGCGACTGTTTACATTCATCGCGTCCGGTCGAACCGCACTCGGCGCGAACCCCGCTCCGGCAATCGCGGCCGCTAGCTTGTAGGGGCCGAGCGGGCTTTCGACCCGCACGCGTTTCGACGCATGATCGATGACGACCGTGGCCGCCGCGTCGAGCGACCAGACCGCCCTTGAAATCGCGGACGCGCAATGGCGGCACGGCATGTCGTCGATTCGAAACTCGGTCATTACGGCGCTCCGTTGACTGCAGGCTAGGGCTTGCTACCGTGGGAAGGTCAAGGACCCGAGGACGCCTTGACCTTCCAACGGTGGGAAGTGTGAGCATCAGCCGCCCGGCCATTACGGGGAGGAGACGAATCATGGCGACGTGCGTGTACGGGTAGTGTGAATTCGGCCCCGGGACGGGAACCGCTATGCGCGTTTTTGCCGCCAGGTGGGTCCGCATTGTGCTGCTGGTTGCGTCAGTCGCGGCGCTTGCGGCGGAACTGGTCGAACTGGTCGTCATCACTGATGCGCAGATCGCCAGATTCGCGCAGCAGTTCGGGCCCATCGCCAGGCAGCACCTGACCGGCTGGAAGGGGATCCTGACCGATCCGAAATACAGGACGCTGCCGGAACGGGAAAAGCTCGAACTCGTGAACGACTGGA
>SCUF01000245.1 GCA_004298325.1 Betaproteobacteria bacterium
GCCGATGGTGGAGCGCAAGATCGGCGAAAGCATCGTGCGCGAAATCCGCCAGCGCGATCCGACCTACCTCGACGATCCGGAGATCGCCGATTACCTCAACGATCTGGGCTCGAGACTGGCCGCCGCCATCCCCGGCGGGCGCCAGGATTTCGAGTTCATCGTCATTCGCGACAACTCGATCAACGCCTTTGCCCTGCCGGGCGGGTTCATCGGCGCGCATACCGGCCTGCTGCTGGCCTCCGAAAGCGAGTCCGAGGTGGCCTCGGTGCTGGCGCACGAGATGGCGCACGTCACGCAGCGTCACATTGCGCGCATGCTGGGCGTGCAGCAGCAGGCCCAGCTCCCCGCCATGATCGCCATGGCGGCCGCGCTGCTGCTGGGGAGCTCGCGCCCGGATCTGGCCCAGGCGGCGGCCATGGCGGCGCAGGGCGCCGTGGTGCAGACGCAGCTGGGTTACTCGCGCGATTACGAGCGCGAGGCCGATCGCATCGGCTTCCAGACGCTGGCGGCAGCCGGGTTCGATACGCATGCGATGAGCGCGTTCTTCGAGAAGATGCAGCGCTACACGCGCATCGTCGACGACGGCACGGTGCCGGGTTACCTGCGCACCCACCCCGTGACCACCGAGCGGATCGCCGATGCGCAGGCGCGCGCGGCCAGCCAACCCTATCGCCAGCGCCTGGACGCGTCCGAGTATCAGCTGGTGCGCGCCAAGCTGCGGGCCGAAACGGGCGAGCCCCGCGATGCCGTGACGCATTTTCGTGCCGCGGTGCGCGATCGCCGTTTCGCGAGCGAACCGGCGGCGGGCTACGGCCTGGTGATTGCCCTGTTGCGCAACCAGCAGCCGCGCGAGGCCGCGGTGCAGCTCGAGCGCCTGCGTGCCTCGGGTCTCGACAGCCCGATGCTGGTTTCACTCGCCGCGCGCGTGCGCCAGGCGCTCGGCGACGTTGCCGGGGCGCTTGCGGTTCTCAAGGACGGCGTCGCGCGCTGGCCGCACCGCCGCGCGATTGCCTACACCTACGCCAAGGCGCTCGACGAGGCCGGGCGGCACGACGATGCGCTCGCGCATCTCGGCGAGCAATTGCGTCTCTATCCCCGCGATCCGGCGCTCCACGAACTGAAGGCGAAAGCCTACGCCGGGCTGGGCAAGCGCCTGCAGCAGCACCAGGCGCAGGCCGAGGTGTACCTGCTGAGGGGCAGCCTGCCGGCCGCGATCGAACAGTTGCGGCTCGCGCAAACGGCGGGCGACGGCAATTTCTACGAGCTGTCGGCGGTCGACGCGCGCCTCAAGGAGTTGCGCGCCGAGCATGCACGCGAACGCAAGGAGTCGCGCAAGCGCTAGCCCGTCGGCCGGGAGCGGCGCAGTAATTGCTTCCCCTTATTGTCGGATCAGCAACATCTTGCGAGTCCTGAGGCCCCGCGTGTTAGCTTTCAGCACCGCTCGGAAAGGGGCGGAACCGCTTGATTTCTTCCTGATTTCAGGACCCCATGGCAGGTCTCGTCAGCCCTCACGGCGCCCAAGGATTGCGGCCTCTGCTGCTCCAGGGCGAGGCGCTGCGCGCCGAGCGCGCAAGAGCCGCGACGCTGCCCAGGCTGAGCGTGAGCTCGCGCGAAAAGGGCGACCTCATCATGCTCGGCATCGGCGGCTTCACGCCGCTCGATGGCTTCATGACGCACGCCGACTGGCAGGGGGTCTGCGACGGCTGCCGGATGGCGAATGGCCTGTTCTGGCCGATCCCGATTACGCTGTCGTGCGCAACGCAGGCGGCGGCCGGGTTCAAGACCGGCAGCGAGGTCGCGCTGATCGACGCCGATGGCGGCGAACCGCTCGCGATCCTGCGGGTGACCGAGAAGTACGCGATCAACAAGGCGCACGAGTGCGCCACGGTATTTCGTACCGCCGACCCCGAGCACCCGGGCGTGCGCATGGTGATGGCGCAGGGCGAAGTGAACCTCGCCGGGCCGGTCAGGGTGCTCTCGGACGGCGGCTTCCGGGCCACCTACGGCGCGCTGTTCATGACGCCGGCCGAGACGCGGGCGGCGTTCGAACAGCTCGGCTGGTCGAAGGTGGCCGCGTTCCAGACGCGCAATCCGATGCACCGTTCGCACGAATACCTGGCCAAGGTGGCGATCGAGACCTGCGACGGCGTGCTGGTGCATTCGCTGCTCGGCAAC
>SCUF01000246.1 GCA_004298325.1 Betaproteobacteria bacterium
CTTGCGGCGGCTGGTGACGGTAGCGTAGGTTTGCGGTTTACCGATATCTCCCGGCCTGGCGGAACCCGCCAGGCCGGGAGACCGATAGGGTCATTGAGCGCCAGCGCGTCCTGATACGCGCGAGCACTATGGGCTTGGAAAGGTGACCGCCGCATGATGAAGCAGTTCCTGTCGACCTCCTACCTCTTCGGCGGCAACGCGCCCTTCATCGAGGAGCTGTACGAGCAGTACCTCGCCAACCCCGGCTCGGTGGCGGGCGAATGGCGCGAGTATTTCGATGCCATGCAGGTGCTGCCGGGCGCCGGCGACGGCAAGGACGTCGCGCACGCGCCGGTGGTCGAGTCGTTCGTGCAGCGCGCGCGCGCCGGCGAGCTCGGGGGGCGTGCGCCCACGGTGGCGGCGAGCGACGACCGGCTGCAGGTCGCGGCGCTGCTGCTGGTCACCTCCTACCGCATCACCGGCGCGCGCTGGGCGACGCTCGACCCGCTCAAGCGACTGCCGCGCAATCCGGCGCCCGAACTGGAGCCGGCGTACTACGACCTGAGCGAAGCCGATCTCGACCGCGAAGTCAACGCCGGCTCGTTCGTCGGTCTCGACCGCACCACGCTGCGCAGCCTGGTGCAGGCGCTGCAGGACACCTACTGCCGCAACATCGGCTTCGAGTTCATGTTCGTCAGCGACCGCGCGCAGCGGCTCTGGATCCAGGAGCGCATCGAGCCCACGCGCGCGGTGGCGAAGCTCGGCGCCGAAAAGCAGAAGCGCCTGCTGCAGAAGCTCACCGAGGCCGAGCACCTGGAACGCTACCTGCACACCCGGTACGTCGGCCAGAAGCGCTTCTCGCTGGAAGGCGGCGAAAGCCTGATCCCGGCGATCGACGAGCTGATCCAGCTGGCCGGCGCCCAGGGGGTGCAGGAGATCGTCATCGGCATGGCGCATCGCGGCCGGCTCAACGTGCTGGTGAACGTGCTCGGCAAGATGCCGAGCGACCTGTTCCTCGAGTTCGAGGGCAGGCAGGCGCACGACCTGCCCTCGGGCGACGTCAAGTACCACAACGGTTTTTCCTCCGACATCTCGACGCCGGGCGGACCGGTGCACATCTCGCTCGCCTTCAACCCCTCGCACCTGGAGATCGTCAATCCGGTGGTCGAGGGCTCGGTGCGCGCGCGCCAGCGGCGGCGCGACGACAAGACCGGCGCCCAGGTGCTGCCGATCCTGCTGCACGGCGATGCAGCGTTCGCCGGCCAGGGCGTGGTGATGGAAACGCTCAACCTCTCCGGCACGCGCGGCTACGGCACCGGCGGCACGGTGCACCTGATCGTCAACAACCAGATCGGTTTCACCACCTCGGACCCGCGCGACACGCGCTCCACGATCTACTGCACCGACGTGGCGAAGATGGTCGAAGCACCGATTTTCCACGTCAACGGCGACGACCCCGAGGCGGTGCTGTTCGTGACGCAGCTGGCGCTGGAGTTCCGGCAGCAGTTCCACAAGGACGTGGTGATCGACATCGTCTGCTTCCGCAAGCTCGGCCACAACGAGCAGGACGAGCCCTCGGTGAC
>SCUF01000247.1 GCA_004298325.1 Betaproteobacteria bacterium
ATCGTGTTCCTGCTGCGCTCGTTCCTGGTCGAGCCGTTCAAGATTCCGTCGGGCTCCATGATCCCGACGCTGCTGGTGGGCGATTTCATCCTCGTCAACAAGTACGTCTACGGCATCCGCGTCCCGGTGTGGAACCGCAAGCTGATCGAGGTGGCGCGGCCGGAGCGCGGTGACGTCATGGTGTTCCGCTACCCCGTCGATCCGTCCCTGGACTACATCAAGCGCGTCGTGGGTCTGCCGGGCGACCGCGTCGAGTACCGCGGCGGCCGGCTGGCGATCAACGGCGAGGCGGTGCCGGCGCGCCGCATGGAGGACTACCTCTGGAAAGAGCGCATGCAGTTCTCGACGCGCTATCTCGAGAAGCTCGGCGCCGCCGAGCACGAGATCCTGGTGGAGCCGGACGCATCGGGGTTCGCGGCGCCGGCGCGTGCGTTCCCGCACGCCGCGAATTGCCACTACAATAGCGACGGCCTGCGCTGCACGGTGCCGCCGGGCCATTACTTCGTCATGGGTGACAACCGGGACAACTCGAGCGACAGCCGAGTCTGGGGGTTCGTGCCGGACGAGAACATCGTCGGCAAGGCCTTCCTGATCTGGCTCAATTTCAACGAACTCGGGCGCTTCGGCTCGTTCAAGTGACCCTCATCGCCGGGGAGAACAGGACATGCGCAGGAACCAACTCGGACTGACGCTGACCGGACTGATCGTCGGTGCGATCGTGCTCGTGCTGGGGGCGCTGCTCGCCATGAAGGTGGTGCCGCCGTACATGGAATTCTTCAGCGCCAAGAAGCTGATCACGCAGATCGCCAACGAGGGCAAGTCCACGGTGCACGAAATCCGGCGCTCGTTCGACCTGAAGTCGTCGGTCGACGACGTCACCACGGTCAAGTCCTCCGATCTCGAGATCACCAAGGAAGGCGCGGAGGTGGTGATTTCGTTCGCCTACCGCAAGGAGATCCCGCTCTTCGGCAACGCCGGGCTGTACCTCGATTTCGCGGCCGACTCCAAGGGCAGGGAGAGAGCTCCCTGACCGCGTCTTGTCCCGCTTCCCGGTCCTGGAACGGCGCCTCGGCCACCGCTTTGGCAGCGCTGCGCTGCTCGAACAGGCGCTGACCCACCGCAGCTACGGTACGCCGCACAACGAGCGCCTGGAGTTCCTTGGCGATGGCGTGCTCGGCTGCGCCATCGCCGAGGATCTGTACGCGCGCTTTCCGCAGCTGCCGGAAGGCGATCTGACCCGCCTGCGCGCGCACCTGGTGCGCGAGGCCACGCTCGCCGAGGTGGCGCGGCGCGCCGGCTTGTCAGAATTCCTGCGCCTGGGGGCCGGCGCCGCGAGCGGCGGCGTGGCCGAAAGCCCCTCGGTGCTCGCCGATGCGATCGAGGCCGTCTACGGCGCCGTGTTCCTCGATGGCGGTTTCGGCGCGGTCAAGGCCGTGATCGCCAAGACGTTCGGCGACATCCTGGCGGGCGCCGGCGCCGAATCCCTGGGCAAGGATCCGAAGACGCGGCTGCAGGAGTTCCTGCAGGGGTGCGGCAAGCCGTTGCCCCGCTACCGGCTGCTGTCGACGCGCGGCCCCAAGCAGCGCCAGGAATTCGAGATCGAGTGCTTCGTCGAGGCTTTCGATCTCACCACGAGCGGCACCGGGAAATCGCGCCAGGCCGCGGAAAAGCAGGCGGCGCAGAACATGCTGAAGCAGCTCCCGGGATGAGCGCCTTCCGCTGCGGCACCGTGGCGCTCGCCGGGCGACCCAACACCGGCAAGTCGAGCCTGCTCAACCGCCTGGTCGGGCACAAGCTCGCCATCGTGTCGTCGAAGGCGCAGACCACGCGCCATCGGCTCACCGGGATCTTCACCACCAGCGATTGCCAGTACCTGTTCGTCGACCTGCCGGGCTACCAGACGCGACACGCGGACGCGCTCAACCGGGCGCTGAACCGCGCCGCGAGCGAGGGCGCGCGCGATGCCGACGTGACCCTGTTCGTGGTCGAGGCGCTGCGCTTCGGCCCGGCCGATCGCGCCGTGCTGGCGCGCATCCCGCAGGCGCAGCGCGTGATCGCCGTGGTGAACAAGATCGACCTGGCGAAGCAGCCGCCGGAGCTGCTGCCTTTCGTCGCGCAGCTGCAGAAGGAACGCGATTTCGCCGCCATCGTGCCGGTCTCGGCGCGCACCGGGCGCAACCTGCCCGAGCTGCTGCGCGTGGTGCGCGACTGCCTGCCCGAAGCCCCGGCTGCGTATCCTGCAGACCAGCTCACCGACCGCGACGAGCGTTTCTTCGCCGCCGAGCGGCTGCGCGAAAAGCTGTTCCGGCTGCTGGGCCAGGAGCTGCCGTACCGTTGCGAGGTGGTGATCGACAGTTTCAGGGAGGAGCCCCGGTTGCGACGCATCGAGGCCACGATCTGGGTCGAGCGCGACAGCCAGAAGGCGATCGTGATCGGCGCCGGGGGCGCGAACCTGAAGCGCATCTCGAGTGCCGCGCGGCGCGACCTCGAGGCCTTGTTCGGCGGCCCGGTCTATCTCGGGGTCTGGGTCAAGGTGAAGCAGGACTGGACGCGCGACGCGCGTCGGCTGCGGCAGCTGGGGTACGCGTGACGCGGCGCCGCGCACAGCAGGAGCCGGGCTACGTGCTGCACAGCTATCCCTACAAGGAGACCAGCCTCATCGTCGAGATGTTCACGCGCCACCACGGACGCGTCGGGCTGCTGGCGCGCGGCGCGCGCCGCCCGCGCTCGGCGCTGCGCGGCGTGCTGCTCGCGTTCCATCCGCTGCGCGTGTCCTGGAGCGGCTCCGCGGAGCTGGGCACGCTGCTCGCCGCCGACTGGGTCGGCGGCCAGGCGGCGCTCGGCGGCAGCGGCGTGATGTGCGGTTTTTACCTCAACGAGCTGCTGCTGCGGCTGGTGCCGCGGGAAGACCCGCACGAGGACTTGTTCACGGCCTATGCCGCGAGCCTGGCGCAGCTCGCGGCAGGCGAGGATCGCGCCGCGGTGCTGCGCGGCTTCGAGCGGCGGCTGCTCGGCGAACTCGGGTATGCTCCGCTGCTGGAGCGCGATGCGGCCGATGGCGCGCCGATCGAACCGGATCGGCGCTACGCCTACGACCCGGACCGGGGGCCGCTGGCGCTGAACGGCGGCGGCCCGGACACTTTTTCGGTGCGCGGCCAGACGCTGCTCGACATCGCGCGCGACGACTACCGCAGCAGCGCGACGCGCGACGAGGCGCGCCAGCTGTTGCGCGAGCTGATCGCGCGCCGGCTGGGAGGGCAGGTGCTCCACACGCGTGCGGTGCTCGCGGAGCTGCAGGACCTATGATCGAACTGGGCGTCAACGTCGACCACGTTGCCAGCGTCAGGCAGGCGCGGCGCACCTACGAGCCGGATCCCGTGTGGGCCGCGGTCGAGGCGCAGCTCGGCGGCGCCGACGGCATCACGGTGCACCTGCGCGAGGACCGCCGCCACATCCAGGACGAGGACGTGCGGCGGCTGCGCGAGCTGACACAGATCAAACTCAATCTGGAGATGGCGGCGACCGACGAGATGGTCGCCATCGCCCGCCGCATCCGCCCGGAGATGGCGATGCTGGTGCCCGAGGGGCGCCTCGAGGTCACCACCGAGGGCGGCCTCGACATCGTGGCGCAGGAACAGCGGCTGCGGGGGCAGGTGGCGCAGCTGGCGGACGCCGGCGTCGTGGTCTCGGTGTTCATCGACGCCGAGCCGCGCCAGGTCGAGGCCGCGCGGCGCATCGGCGCCGCGGTGTGCGAAGTGCACACCGGCCCGTACGCGCACGCCTTTCACGCCAAGGGGCGCGACGCGGAAGGCGCCGCCGTGGTCGCCGAACTCGGGAAAATCGCGCGCGCGGGCGAGCAGATCCGCGCGCTGGGCATGCGCTTCAACGCCGGGCATGCCCTCAACTACTTCAATGTGCAGCCGGTGGCGCGCCTCGCCGGGGTGCGCGAGCTGCACATCGGCCATGCCATCGTCAGCCGCGCCGTGTTCGTCGGCATGCGCGAGGCGGTGCGCGAGATGAAGCGCCTCATGGTCGAGGCCGCGCATCGCGCCGCGCGATGATCTACGGCGTCGGCACCGACCTGATCGAGATCCGGCGCGTCGAGCGCGTGCTGGAGCGCTTCGGCGAGCGCTTTGCGCGCCGCATCCTGTGCGAGTCGGAACTGGCGCGCTTTCGCCGCCATCGGCAGCCGGTGGCGTACCTGGCGAAGCGCTTCGCCGCCAAGGAGGCCTTCAGCAAGGCGCTGGGCACCGGCATCCACGCCCCGGCCAACTGGCACGGCGTCTGGGTGAACAACCTGCGCTCGGGCAAGCCGGTGCTGGAATTTTCGCCCGCGCTGCGCGCGCTGCTCGACGCACGCGGCATCCGCCGCACCCACCTCTCGCTCAGCGACGAGCGCGAAATGGCGAGTGCCACCGTGATCCTCGAGGCCGATCGCGGGGCGCCGCAATGAGAAAGCGCCTGCCGCTCGGCCCGCTGATGCTCGACCCCAGCGGCCTCGCGCTGACCGACGACGACCGCAAGCGCCTGCTGCATCCGGCCGCGGGCGGCGTGATCCTGTTCGCGCACAACTACCAGGACCCGGCCCAGCTGGCCGCGCTCACCGCCGAGATCCGCGCCCTGCGCACGCCCGAGCTGCTGATTTGCGCCGACCACGAAGGCGGGCGCGTGCAGCGCTTCCGCGAGGGCTTCAGCGCGATTCCCGCCATGCGCTCGCTCGGCGTGCTGTGGGACCGCGACCGCGCCGCGGCGCGGCGCGCCGCACGCGCGATCGGTTTCGTGATCGCGGCCGAGCTCGGCGCGCAGGGCGTCGATTTCAGTTTTACGCCGGTGCTCGACCTCGACTACGGCTCGAGCTCGGTGATCGGGGACCGGGCGCTGCACTTCGATCCACTCGCCGTCGGCGCGCTCGCGGTGGAACTGCTCGAGGGCCTCGCCGCGGGCGGCATGCAGGCGGTCGGCAAGCATTTCCCCGGGCACGGTTTTGCTGCGCTCGACTCGCATGTCGCCCTGCCGCGCGACGGGCGTGCGCTGGCCGAGATCCTGCGCAAGGATGTCGCGCCCTACCGGCCGGCGATTGCCGCGGGCCTCGGCGGCGTGATGCCGGCGCACGTGGTCTACACGCAGGCCGACCCGGAGCCCGCGGGGTATTCCGCCTACTGGCTGCAGCAGGTCCTGCGCGGCAGGCTGGGTTTCGACGGCCTGATCTTCAGCGACGACCTGTCGATGGAGGGCGCCAGCATCGCGGGCGGGGTCGCCGCGCGCGCCCGCGCCGCGCTCGCCGCGGGCTGCGACATGGCGCTGTTATGCAAGGACCCGGAAGGGCAGGGGCAGTTGCTCGAGTCGCTCGGTTCGACGCCGCTGGCGGTTGCCGCGCGCGCCGAGCGCATGCGGCGCAGGGGCGGACGCGATTTCCGCAGGAGCGTGGCCTACCGCGAAGCGCTGCAGGGCCTGCTGCTGCCGTTGTGACCGCCGCGCGGCGCTAGGCGCGCTCCATGTAGCTGCCGTCGTTGGTGCTGACCTTGATGCGCTCGCCCTGGTTGATGAACGGCGGCACCTGCACCACCAGGCCGGTATCCGTGGTCGCCGCCTTGAACATGTTGGTGGCGGTCGCGTTCTTGATACCGGGCTCGGTGTCGGTGACCGTGAGCACCACGGAGGGCGGCAGCTCCAGGCCGATCGCCCGGCCGTTGTAGAAGTTCACCTGCACGTCGGTGTTGGGCAGCAGGAAGCCGGTCTGGCCTTCGAGGAACTCGGCCGACAACGACAGCTGCTCGTAATTCTGCTGGTCCATGAAGACGAAGCTGTCGCTGTCCTGGTAGAGGTACTGCATCTCGCGCGTGTCGACGTAGGCGCGCTCCACCTTGTCCTCGGTGCGGAAGCGCTGGTTGGTCTTGGTGCCGGCTTCGATGTCCTTCATCTCCACCTGCATGAACGCCCCGCCGCGGCCGCCGACGTGCACGTGGTAGCACTTCAGCACGCGCCACACGCGCTTGTCCCACTCGATCAGATTGCCGACGCGGATCTCGACTGCGGATACTTTTGCCATGACTGCAAGC
>SCUF01000248.1 GCA_004298325.1 Betaproteobacteria bacterium
GCTGCCGGTGCTGACGCCGATCGGGCTGGATCCGGCGCACCCGTTCCCGCGCGTTTTCAACAAGAGCCTGAATTTCGCCATCGAGCTGGAGGGGCGCGACGCCTTCGGGCGCAAGTCGCGCGCCGCCATCGTGCAGGCGCCGCGCGCGCTGCCGCGCGTGATTCGCCTGCCGGCCGACGTTGCCGGTGCGCCGCACGTCTTCGTCTTCCTGTCGTCGATCATGCATGCCCACGTCGACGAGCTGTTCAGCGGCATGGAGGTGAAAGGCTGCCACCAGTTCCGCGTCACGCGCAATTCGGACCTGTTCGTCGACGAGGAGGAGATCAAGAACCTCCGCATCGCCGTGCAGGGCGAGCTGCTGCACCGCCATTTCGGCGACGCGGTGCGGCTCGAGCTGGCGGACAACTGCTCCGCCGCAGCCTGCGAATTCCTGCTGCAGCAGTTCGGGCTCGGCGAGGTCGACTTATACCGTGTCGCCGGCCCGGTGAACCTGTATCGCCTGCGCGAAGTCCCGGACCAGGTCGACCGCGCCGATCTGAAGTACGCGCCGTTCCAGCCCGGATTTCCGGATGCGCTGGCGCGCAGCCGCGACATCTACGCCGTGCTCCAGGCGGGCGACGTGCTGCTGCACCACCCGTACCAGTCGTTCGGCCCGGTGATCGAGTTCATCCGTACCGCGGTCACCGATCCCCGCGTCATCGCGATCAAGCAGACCGTCTACCGCACCGGAACCGATTCCGAGCTGATGGAGATCCTGATCGACGCGGCACGCCGCGGCAAGGAAGTCACCGTGGTGGTCGAGCTGATGGCACGCTTCGACGAGGAGGCGAACATCAACTGGGCGGCACGGCTGGAGGAGGTCGGCGCGCACGTCGTCTACGGTGTCGTCGGCCACAAGACCCACGCCAAGATGGCGCTGGTGGTGCGCCGCGAGGACCTGCCGCAGGGACCGGCGCTCAGGCGCTATGCGCACCTCGCCACCGGCAACTATCACCCGCGCACTGCGCGGCAGTACACCGATTTCGGGCTGCTGACCGCGAACGAGGAGATCTGCGCCGACGTCAACGAGGTTTTCAAGCAGCTCACCGGGCTGGGGCGCGCGAGCCGGCTGAAGCACCTCTGGGTGTCGCCCTTCACCCTGCACCGGCGCGTCGTCACCGCGGTGCGCAACGAGGTGCGCCTGGCGAAGGAAGGCAAGCCGGCACGGGTCATCGCCAAGATGAACGCGCTGCTCGAACCGGAACTGATCGAGGAACTCTACGCCGCCTCGCAGGCAGGTGTGGAGATCGACCTCATCGTGCGCGGCGTGTGCGCGCTGCGCCCCGCTATCGAGGGCCTGTCGGACAACATCCGCGTGCGCTCCACCATCGGCCGGTTTCTCGAGCACACTCGCGTGTTCTACTTCCACAACGACGGCGCCGACGACGTCCACCTCGCCAGCGCCGACTGGATGGACCGCAACTTCTTCCGCCGCATCGAGCTCGCCTTCCCGGTGCTCGATGCCGCGCTCAAGGCGCGCGTCATCCGCGAGGGGCTGCAGGCCTATCTCGATGACGCGGCGCAGACATGGATCATGAATGCCGACGGCGGCTACGAGCGCACCGCCGTACGCCGTGGCAAGCGCCCGGTGCAGGAGGAGCTGCTCTACCAGCTCTCGACCGCGTCCTGGGCGCGTGCCGCGAAGCTCGACGCGGTGCCGCTGCCGAGCGCGGCGTAGCCGAAAAGGCAAGGCCCCGCGCGGGGGCCTGGTTCGAGGCGCGGGCGGACCCGTCAGTCCTTGTAGGCCTCGAAATTGACCATCAGATTGACCTCGTCGCCGATCGCCGGCACGCCGTACTTCATGCCGAAATCGGTGCGCTTGAGCTTGCCGGTCGCGTAGCCGCCGCACATCGCCTTCTTGCTGAAGGGATGAGGTCCGCACTTCCACCGCTCCATCTTGAGGACGACGGGCTTGGTCACGCCCAGCAGCGTGAGCTGACCCTCCACCGCACTTGCGCCTTCGCCGCTGAACTTCACGTCTCCTTTGAAGCTGATGCGCGGAAACTCGGCGACGTTGAAGAAGTCCGCCGCGCGCAGGTGATCGTCGCGCGAGCGCGGGCGGGATCCCTTGTCGCTGTCGCCCGTGTTGACCGATGCCGCTTCGATCGTCAGGTCGACCGAGCCCTTCCGGGCGGCGCGATCCACGGTCGCCTTGCCGCTCGATTTGTCGAAGCGACCGTGGATGGTCGTGAAGCCGAGGTGATCGATCGTGAAGTTCACGAACGAGTGGATCGGGTCGACGGTGTAGCTTTCCACCTGTGCCGAAGCAGCGAACGGAAGCGCCAGGGCAAGGGATACAGCAGCAATTCGCTTCATGCAGGGTTCTCCATGGGTTGGGGGAAGGAATTCACGTCACGAGCATCAGCTCTGGGCGCTTCGGCTCGCCACCCAGGCAATCGCACACGCAGTGCCCGCGGCCAGGAAGGCGTAAAGCGACGCGATGATGGCCTGTAACCACGCGGGCGATTTTTCCGGAAGCGGCAATCGGACGAGCACCGGAACCAGCGCCAGCGCCGGCAACGCCATCCAGGGCAACTGGGCCAGCAACAGCGCAGCCGCCGCAAGCAGCGCAGCGATCGCGGAAAACGTGAGCGTAAATGCGATGCCGGCAGCGACGCGCCGGCCGACGATCATGACCGCGAGCAGGAAGCCGCCACAGGCCGCGCCCAGCGCCAGTCCGTACTGCCCGAGCAGCGCCGATGCACCCAGCACCGCGGCCGCACCGGTACCCAGGCCCAGGCCCAAGCCGGCGGCGCCCGCGCGCACCGGCTCATCGTGCAACGACACGGCGAACGCTACCGTCCATAGGACAAACGCGAACAGGCCGGCACCCTGCAGCGCCAATTGTGCTGCAGATCTCTGCTGCAGCACCGACCAGAACACCCACAGCGCGGCGGCGCCGAACAGCGCGCCGAGCACCGGCGCGGTGGCGCGCGTCGGCTTGAAGGCGAGGTCAGCGAGCACGCCGAGCACCGGCGCCAGCATTCCGGCCAGCACGATCTTGCGTGTCGCGGTGAGCGGCGTGAGACCGAAGTTGCCCATCATCCACACCGTGGCAAAGAACCCGCCCGCCGCGGCCAGGCCGCCGACGCGGAGCGGAAACAGCAGCGCGGCAACGATCAGCGCGACGGCGAAAGGCGCCGCGCTGCTCTGGATCACGGGGTTGGCGAGGAGGTCTTGCATCGGGTCTGCGCGGCGGGTCGGCTGCAAACAGACCCGCACACGAAAATATTCCGTCAGCCCCGCGCCACGCGGATCACGCCATGCACCTCTTTCACCGCCGCAGCCGCGCGCCGCAGCTGCGTCAGGTCCTCGACGTCGAAGGAAAAGCGCATGTGCGCCAGGTCGTCACGGCTTTGCGTGCGCACTGCCGTGACGTTGATGCGTTCGCGAGCGAGCGCCTCGCCGACATCGCGCAGCAGGCCGGGCCGGTCGCTCGCCGTCACCACCATGTCGACGGCGTAGGCGCCGCCAGGCCGCGCACCCCAATCGGAATCGATCAGCCGCTCGGGGTGCTGTTCGCCGAGCCGCCGCAGGCTCGGGCAGTCGTCGCGGTGGATCGATACGCCCTTGCCTCGGGTCACGAAACCCCGGATCGGGTCGGGCGGCACCGGCTTGCAGCACTTGGCGAGCTGGGTGAGCAGACGGTCCATGCCGACCACCAGGATGCCGCTGTCGCCGGACGGCTTGGGCCGGCGCGGTGCCGCCGCCGGTGGCGGCGCCGCGACCACCGGCGAAGCGATTCCCGCCAGGTCGCGCAGCGTCGTCTGCAGCTGGCGCAGATTGACCTCGTCGCGTGCCACCGCCGCGAACAGCTCATCCGGCTTGCCGAAGCCGAGCCGGCCGCCGAGCGTTTCCAGCCGCACCTGCGTCGCGCCCTCGCGCCGCGCTTCGCGTTCGACCACCGCGCGTCCGGCGGCGATGGTCGCGGCGAGCGTCTGTGCGTTGAACCACTGCCGCACCTTCTGGCGTGCGCGGTGGGTCTTGAGAAAGCCGCGTTCCGCATTGAGCCAGTCGCGCGACGGACCGCCCGTCTTCGCCACCACGATCTCGACGCGCTGGCCGTTGCGCAGCGGCGTATCCAGCGTCACCATCTGCCCGTCCACCTTGGCGCCGCGGCAGCGGTTGCCGACATCGGAATGCAGCGCATAGGCGAAATCCACCGCTGTCGCTCCCGCGGGCAGGTCGATCACGTTGCCCTGGGGCGTGAGCACGTAGACCGTGTCGTCGAGCGCCGCGGCGCGGGTGCGCTCGGCCCAGTCGCCGCGTCCCGCAACCTCGTCGCGCCACGCCAGCAGCTGCCGCAGCCAGGCGATCTTCTCGTCGAAGGCGCCTTCGGCCTTGGTCGCCCTGCCGACCTCCTTGTAGCGCCAGTGCGCGGCGATGCCGTACTCCGCCTGCCGGTGCATCTCCTCGGTGCGGATCTGCACCTCGAGCGTCCTGCCGCCCGGCCCGATCACCGCGGTGTGCAGGGACTGATAGTTGTTGCCCTTGGGCCGCGAGATGTAATCGTCGAACTCTTTCGGGATCGGCTGCCACAGGTCGTGCACCGCGCCGAGGGCGGTGTAGCAGTCGCGCGTCGTGGCGGCGATCACGCGCAGCGCGCGCACGTCGTAGACCTGGGAAAACTCCAGCCCCTTGCCGCGCATCTTGTTCCAGATCGAGTAGATGTGCTTCGGCCGGCCGGCGATTTCCGACTTCACGCCCGCCGCGGCGAGCGCCGCCCCGAGCGCCGCCATCGCGTCGCGGATGTACTGCTCGCGCTCGGTGCGCTTTTGCTCGAGCATCTGCGCGATCTTGCGGTACAGCTCGGGCTCGAGGAAGCGGAACGACAGGTCCTCCAGCT
>SCUF01000249.1 GCA_004298325.1 Betaproteobacteria bacterium
CTGCGGATTCTCGAGAACCGGGGTCTGGTGTCGATCGTGCCGCAGCGCGGTGCCCAGGTCACCAAGCTCTCGCGCAAGGAACTGGAGGACCTGTTCGAGATCCGGGCCGTGCTGCTCGGCCTGGTCTCGCGCCGCGCGGCGTTGTCGTGCACGCCGGAGGTGGAACGGCGGCTGTTCGCAGGCTACCGCGCGCTGCAAACGGCGCGCGACGACGCCACCGCCTACGCCCGCGCGAGCGCAGACCTGGTGTCGGTATTGGCGCGCTCTTCCGGGAACCAGCAGCTGCTCGACTACATCCTGTCGTTCGCGCAGCGCATCGGCCGGTATTCGCGACTCGGATTGACCACGCCCGCGCGCCGTCGGCAATCGCTTGCCAATTGGCAACGGCTGGTACGGGCGATCGTCGCCCGGGATGGCGACACGGCGGAAGCGATGCACCGCCGGCTCTCGACACAGAACCTCGCCGCGGGGCTTGCGGAGCTGGATCGCCGCGAGCGCGAAGAGCGGGCGTCCCGCGAGAAAGCGCGACGCCCGACAGCGCCGCGCCGCCGGCCCTGAGCGCCCGACCGCAGATGCGCCGCTCCGGCGTCGCGCTCGCCGCGCTCGGTCTGATCGCGCTCGTCTGGGGATACAACTGGGTGGTCATGAAGCGCGCCGTCGCCGAAGTCGATCCATTCGACTTCCTCGCCTGGCGCTTCATGCTGGCCGCCGCGTGCCTGTTCGCGCTGCTGCGCGTGCAGCGCCGGCCGGTGGGCCTTGCGCATGCCGGGCAGGTCATCGCCATCGGCCTGATCCTGACCGGCGTCACCTTTGTGTTGATGACCTGGGCACTGGTCGCAGGCGCCGCCGGCAAGGTCGCCGTGCTGTCTTTCTCCATGCCTTTCTTCGTCACGCTGCTTGCCTGGCCGGTGCTCGGCGAGCGGCCGCGCGGCGCGCATTGGCTTGCCATCGGCATCGGATTCATCGGATTCGTACTGCTGAACAATCCTCAGGTCCGCATGCGCCTGCCAGAACTGCTCGCGCTCGGTTCCGGCCTCACCTGGGCCGTCGGCATCGTCCTTACGAAGCGGCTGCAGCTGCGGCACCGCGTGGATCCGCTCGCCCTGAACGCCTGGCAACTGCTGATCGGCGGGCTGGCGATGGTCGTGCTCGCGCTGCAGTTTTCCTCGCGTCCCTGGGTATGGTCGCCCTATGTCGTGTTCGCGGTACTTTTCAACGCCATCATCGTCAGCGCACTATCGTGGTTCCTGTGGTTTTGGGTGCTGGGGCGACTGGAGTCGGGGATCGCGAGCCTCAGCACGCTCGCAGTTCCGGCCGTCGCGGTGCTCGCAGGCATGCTGGAACTCGGGGAGCGCCCGAGCGCACTGGAGTGGTCGGGGATCGTTCTGGTGACGCTCGCCTTGGCGATCATCTCGTCGCTCACGACGAAAATCGATTCGCCGCCGACCTAGATCGAGCGGTGCATGCCACCGTCGATGTACATGCGCTGACCGGTGATGTAGCGCGCCTTCGGCGAACACAGAAATGCGACCGCGTGCGCGATATCTTCAGGGTCGCCAAAGTAGCCGGCCGGAATGTTCGCCTCTGCAAACGCGCGCTGGTTTTCGGCGCTCGGGTGCATGCGCTGGTCGATCTGTTCGCTGTGGATCCGCCCCGGCATCAGGCAATTCACCGTGATGCCGTCCTTCGCGACGTCGCAGGACAGTCCTTTCGCCCAGATGTGCACGCCGGCCTTGGCCGCATTTGCGCCATTGACGGCGCGGGGCTCGAGCGAGCCGGTGATATTGATGATCCGGCCCCAGCGGTTGCGTTGCATGGCCGGAAGGAACGCCTGCGTCACTTTCCTGACCGCAGTGAAATTGATCGCGAACGCCTCGTCCCACGCTTCATCGGCAGCGCACACCGGCAGCGGACGCGATCCGCCGGCATTGTTCACGAGGATGTCGACGCGATCAAATCTTGCAAATACCTGCCGTGCGATGCGCGCCGGTGCGTCCCGGTTCTGCAGATCGTCCGCGACGACCAGCGGACGCGCCTCACCGTCGCGTTCGATCTCGCCAGCCAGCGCCTCGAGCAGCGCGATGCGCCGCGACACGATCACCGTCTGCGCGCCTTCCTTTGCCAGGACCCTGGCGATGCCGCGGCCGATCCCGGCACTCGCGCCTGTGACCACTGCGATCCGCCCTTTCAGTTCCAGGTCCACCTCATCCTCCGGCGCGGAAAAACGATGGCAGCGGAAGATCCCGCATGGTGCGGTATCCCGGCGCAGCGGCGAGAACCCTGGGAATTGCGTTGACGACCAGCGCTGCGGTGGCGATGTCGCCGTGCGTGCCGCCGATGACCTTGACCTGAAGTGGCGGCGAGCCGTCGATCCGGACCATGTCGTAGGTCTCGGTGGCTCCCAGGTAGGCCTCCAGGTGCAGCCTGATCCGCACCTGTCCCGCCTCGTAGCCAAACCCGTCCTGCACGATGCCGCAGACGCGGCCTGGCGCAACGGACAGATACCGGCTTGCGACGCGCCTTCGCGCCACCCTGGGTCGGACGCGATCAACCACCCGGTCGATCTTCCATCCCAGCGCATCGCCGATCATGTGAATCGATTCCGCAAGGCCCACGTGCCGGACGCTGCCATCGCGTACCCGTCGGCGAAACTCCGCCCGGGACAGTCCGGCGCCGATCTTTTGCTGGAACGGCAGGCGCCTCACGCGCGCATCCTGCACGCGATCGACGCGCAGCGCATGCACCTTTTCGCACGGTGCGGTCAGGACAATCGGCAGCGCATCCATGACGAATCCCGGGTTGACACCGGTGCCGAGCACCGCCACACCCGCGCGTCGGGCGAGCGTGTCAATCCGCCGGGCCAGGGTGCGGTTCTGCGGCACCGCGTAAGCCAGCTCCTCGGTCGTGGCCACCACCGGGACCCGTGCCGCAAGCGCGGCGGCGATCTGCGGCGCGGCTCGCCTCAGAGAAGAATGTGTGCACAGCACGACCACGTCGGGCCTCGCGGCCTCCAGGGCCGTTGCCGCGTCGGCCCACACGGGCGCGCGCAGCCGCGCGCCGAGTCCGGCCACCTCGCCGAGATCGCGTCCGGCTTTCCTCGGGTCAATATCAATGCCGCCGACCATTCGAAAGCCTTTGCGCGCCGCGATCTGGCGTACCACCGCAGCACCGATTGGGCCGAGCCCGAAATGCATCACCCGGATGCGCCTCATCGCCTGCACTCCCCGAGAATTGCGCCCACCGGTCGACTATGGCACTCTATTGCCTGAATGTCGACATTGTTTCGCAGCCACCACCGCTGACCGGGAGGCGCACATGGGCGTGATCGGAGAAGTCAAGGGCCTTTCGTCGCAGGCGCTTTGGGAGCGCGCGCAGCGCGCACTCGCCGGCGGCGTGTCGCACGACAGCCGCTTTCTGCCGCCCTACCCTGCGTATTTCGACCGCGCGCAGGGCGCGTACAAGTGGGACGTCGAAGGCCGCAGGTACATCGACTACGCCATGGGCAGCGCCGCCATGATGCTCGGACATTCGCATCCCGACGTGGTCGACGCCCTGCGCACGCACGCAGCCGAGGGAACGTTCTTTGCAACGGTGCACCCGCTCGAGGTGGCGTGGGCCGAGCTGGTGCAGGAGCTGGTGCCTTCCGCGGAGCGCGTGCGCTTTGTCGGCTCCGGAACCGAGGCCACGATGCTCGCGCTGCGCGTCGCGCGCGCGTTCTCGAGGCGCCCCAGGGTGCTCAGGTTCGAAGGCCATTTCCACGGTTGGCACGACTACGTGGTGCCGGGGATGAAGGCGCCGTTCGACAAGTTCCCGTCGCTCGGCATCCCCGAGGCGATCCGCGACACCCTGGTGATTTGCCCGACCGATGCGCAGCAGGTCGAGGATCGATTGAAGGCGGACCGTCAGATCGGCACCATCATCTGCGAGGTTTCGGGCGCCAACTGGGGCAGCGTCCCCATCCGCGAGGAGTTCCTGCGCGAACTTCGCGTTCTGGCGGACCGCTATGAGTGCGTCCTGATCTTCGACGAGGTGATCACGGGGTTCCGCTGGAGCCCGGGGGGCAAGCAGGCGTTGATCGGTGTGACGCCGGACATGACCACCATGGCCAAGATTGTCGCCGGCGGCATGCCGGGGGGTGCAGTCGGCGGCAAGGAGCCGATCATGCGGCTGCTCGATCCGCGCACGGAGGTCGACGGCCTGAAGCCGGCCATCATCCACCGCGGCACATTCAACGCGAGCCCGATTGTGGCGGCCGCAGCGGTGGCCGCGCTGAAGGTCATCCGCACCGGCGAGCCCCACCGGCAAGCCAACCGGATCGCCGCCAGGATTCGCGAGGGGATGCAGAAAGTACTCGACCGGCTCGAGGTCGACGGCCGTGCGTATGGTGAGTCGTCCACGTTCCATGTCTTCTTTGGCGAAGGCGCGCGTAAAGGCTCCATCGGGGATGTCTCGCCCGCTGCGCTGCGCGCGATGAAACGCGATGCGCTCGACGTCTATACCAACGGGCTGCGCAAGCGCGGCGTGGACTTCATGTCCTATACGGGTGGCGTGACTTCACTCGCGCATACCGATGCGGATGTAGGGCCGACACTGGAGGCGTTTCAGGGCGCAGTGCAGGACCTCATCGATGCCCGCAAGATCACGCTGCTCTAGGCAAGCGCGCAGACCGCGACATGCAGGGTGAAAAGGCCGAGCTGGGCCGGCTTGAGCTGATCCGCGAGTCGCTGGTCGCGGTGGTGAACGAGATGCGCGCCAATGTGATCCACAGCTCCTATTCGTCGATCATCTACGAGGGTCACGATTTTTCCTGCGGGCTGGTGGCAGCCGACGGCCGCCTGGTCGCACAGGGGCTCGATGACAACCCGATTCACATATTCGCCGTCCCCTACTCCACCGCGGAAATCATCCGCACCTTCGGCGGCGACATCCATGAAGGCGATATCTTTCTCCATAACGACCCCTACACCGGCGGCACGCACCTCAACGACGTGCTGATGCTCTACCCGGTGTTTCACGCCGGCGCGCTGGCGATGTTTGCCGCGACGCGCTGCCACTGGGGCGACGTCGGCGGCATGACCCCGGGCAGCCTCTCCGGTCGGGTACGCGAGATCTACCAGGAGGGGATGCGCATCGTTCCGACCCGGATCTGCGAGCGCGGTCGGATGAACGAAGCCTATCTGGACCTGTTGTTTGCCAACATGCGCATCGCATACGAGCGCCGGGGCGACTTCAGCACGATGCTCGGAACTTCGCGCAAGGCGGCCGAGCACTTGCAGCGGCTCTTTGGCAGGTTCGGCGGTACCACCCTGCTGGCGGGCGTGGATGAACTGATCGCGCGCGCCGCCCGCGTCATGCGCGGCTGCATCGCCGCGGTGCCCGACGGGACCTATTTCGCCGAGGGCTACCTCGACAGCGACGGCCATGGCGACGAACCGCTGATCGGGCGCCTGAAGCTGACCATCGAAGGGCAACGACTGATCGCCGACTTCACGGGCTCGTCGCCGCAGACCATGGGCCCCACGAACGTCGGGCCGGCCATGGCCTTCAATGCGGCCGCGACCATGGTGAAGTCGTTCCTCGATCCACACACACCGGTCAACCACGGCTCGTTTGAGCCGATCGAGATCGTGAACCCGAAAGGCAGCTTCCTGAACGCTACGCTCCCGGCGCCCTGTGGCGGCATGGTGGAATGTCGTGCGCTCATGGCGGGGTTGGTTGCCTCCGCGCTGGGTCAGGCGTTGCCGGAGCGGCGCGTCGGCGATCTCAAGGGCGGCGCGAACCATGTCTACCTGTCGGGTCCAAGCCGCGACGGCGGCCTGTTCCTGATGTACGAATATCCCGCCGGCGGCACGGGTGCGACGCGCTGTACCGACGGCAATCACGGCACGCGTGCATATATCGAAGGCGATTTCAACGCGGTGTGGTCCGCCGAGATCGTGGAAGCGCAGTGCCCGATTCAGGTCTCACATTACGGCATTCGCGAGGGGTCCTGTGGTGACGGAGCGTTCCGAGGGGGCTGCGGCATCCGGCGCGACTTACGTATTCTCGAGGCCGGCGCAAGCCTTTCGGTACTGGCCGACAAGTGCATCATCCCGCCCTATGGCGTGGCCACCGGTCGGGGTGGCGCCGGCAACCGCTTTGTCGTGCTTCGCAACGGCGCGACGTTGGAGCCGTCGCCGGTGCCGGGCAAGGTCGGTGGGTTCGCCCTGGCGCAGGGCGACGTGGTGCGCATCGAGACGGCCGGCGGCGGCGGCTACGGTGACCCGCTTGATCGAGATCCGGAGCGTGTGCTGCACGACGTCTCGCAGCGGTACGTCAGCAGCGAGCAGGCGCGCCGGCGATATGGCGTCGTTCCAGGGGCTGGCGGCGCGCGGGACGACGCGGCGACGCACCTCGAACGCGAGCGGCTGCGTGCGGCCCGCATCATGATCACCGTGCAGGCGGCCGATCAGGACGAATTTGACGGCCCGCGGCGGCGCCTTCGGGTCACACCCGCGATCGCCAGCCGGCTCGGAGTCTCTGACGGCGCGCTCGTCGAGTTGGCGACGGATACCTGCGGCTCCGCCCTGCGCGGCTGGGTGCGCATCGACGCCCATGCGAGCGTAGTGCCGATCGGCCCGCGGGGGTTTGCCATGCTGGGCGCCCAGCCGGGAAGCCTCGTCGAGATCCGCGTCGCTCCGACATTTCCGGCTTGAGCGGCGCCTGGCCGATGTCCACCGCTCCGCGTTATCTTGTCGGCATTGACGTCGGTGGAACCTTCACCGACATCCTCGCTTACGACCCTGCCGAAGCCCGCCTGCGCTCGGCCAAGGTGCCGTCGATCCCCGGCCAACAGTGGCGCGGCGTGCTCGATGCGCTGGCGGCACTCGGCATCGAGCCTGACGCGATCCGCGCATTCGTTCACGGCACCACCATCGCCACCAACGCGCTGCTCGAGCGTCAGGGCGCGCCGACCGGCCTGGTGACGACAAAGGGATTTCGCGACGTACTCGAGATCGGCAAGGCAAGGCGTCTGGTCGGAGGCCTGTTCGACACGGGATGGACACGCCCGCCCGCAATCGTCCCGCGCCATCTGCGCATCGAGGTGCCCGAGCGCGTCGCGGCCGACGGCAGCGTGCAGATTTCGGCACAAACCTTCGATTTCGCACCCATTGCGGAGGAATTCAGCCGCCGCGGCATCCGTTCCGTCGCGATTGCGTTCATGAATAGCTACGTGAACGACGTCAACGAGGCGCATGCTGCGCAAGCGCTGAAAGGACTGATGCCGGAGGCCGCGGTTTCGCATTCCGCTGCACTCGTGCGCGAACGCGGCGAATTCGAGCGCACCTCCACCTGCGTGCTCAATGCGTACCTCACGCCGCTGATGGTGGAGTATCTGGACACTCTGGCCGCGGCACTTCGAGAGCGCGGGGTGACGGCGCCGGTCAACATCATGGGTTCGAACGGCGGCGCCATGACGCTTGCCGAGGCCGCGCGGCGCGTCGCGGGCACCTTCCTGTCCGGGCCCGTGGGCGGCGTCAGCGGCGCCATCCGTGTGGCCGAGGTCGCCGGCCTGCGCAACATCATCACGTTCGACATGGGCGGCACCAGCACCGACGTGGCACTGGTCCACGGATTGAGCGCGCGCATGTCTTTCGACAATCAGATCGACGCCTATCCGTTGCAGATGCCGCAGCTCGACATTCACGCGATCGGCGCGGGAGGGGGCTCGGTCATCTGGGTCGGGTCGGACGGTACGCTGCAAATCGGCCCGCGCAGCGCAGGTGCGGTGCCGGGGCCGGCCTGCTACGGTCACGGCGGCACGGAACCCACCATTTCGGACGCCAACCTGATTCTTGGCCGCCTGCCGGTAGCGCGTCCCCTGGCGGGAGGGCTCATGCTCGATCGCAAGCTCGCCGAGAATGCGTTTCGGCGGGTGGCCGACGTGCTGGGCACGACCGATATCGTCGCGCTCGCGGACGGCGCATTGCGGATCGCGGTGGCCAAGATGGCGGGTGCGGTGCGCGAAGTGTCGGTGCACCGCGGATTCGATCCGCGTGACTTTTCGCTTGTGGGCTTCGGCGGCGCCGGCCCGATGCACATCTTTCAGGTCGCTGACGAACTCGGGATCCCAGGGGTGATGATCCCGCGCCTGCCGGGTCACCTGTGTGCCCTCGGGCAGATGCTGGCAGATCTGCGGCGCGATACAGTGGCCGTCTGGGGCGGAAAATTGAGTGCGTTGCGCCCTGGCGACCTCGAGGCGCACGCCGGCGCAATGCGCGAGCAGGCCGAACGCCAGCTGCGCGGCGACGGCATCGAGCCGGCCAGGCAGCGCCACGAGTTCACACTCGATATCCGCTACGTCGGGCAGTCGTTCACGCTGCCGATTCCGTGGCGTCCCGGGCCCGCGGACTGGACGCCGGTACGCGAGGCGTTCGAGACGCGACACCGTGAAACGTTTGGCTATGCCGCGGCGGACAACGACATCGAGGTCGTCAACATCCGTGTCGTTTCATTGGGTTTGGTGGACAAGCCGGAGCTGAAATTCAATCCCGAGGGCGCAGGCGACGCGCTGCTCGAGCGGCGCCGGGTCTGGTTCTCGGGCTGGGTCGAGTGCCCCGTCTACCAGCGCGACGCGATGCGCGCAGGTGACGCCTTCCAGGGCCCGGCGATCATCGAAGAGGCTGGCGGCACGTCGGTGATCCCGCCGGGATGGTCCGCGCAGGTGCACGAAGGCGGCTCCCTGATCTGCGCAGCATCGGCCGGCGGTTCTCCGCGCTAGCGCGCGGTGCGAAGCCTCAGTTCGGCGTGCCGAATCCGCCTCCACCCGGCAGCCCGACCTCCAGGGCGTCTCCGGTTCCAAGATCGATCATGCCTTTGGGTTGATCGACCGGCACGCCGTTGTGGCGCACGTGACCGACTGTTCCGGCCGCACCACCGAGCAATCCCCTGGCCGGCAGGCGCACTCGCTCGGTCAGCAACGATACGCGTATCGTGCCCGGCCAACGCGAAACAAAAGCGACAACCTGCCCCTGGCCGCCGCACCGCGCCCCCTCGCCTCCCGATCCCTCGCGCAGCCGCTTCGCAGTAAACAGTATCGGCGCCAGGTTCTCGGCCACTTCGATCGGGGTGTTGGAGATGTTTCCCGGGAAACTGGTCGCGGCGATGCCGTCTCGGTCACGCATCGCACCCATGCCACCGTTGAAAAACAGGATGGTGGAAAAGGACTCGTCGCGGACCGCATCGACACCACGCAGCAATACGCTCCACATGGGCGTCCCGCTGTCGGCCTGAACGCGCTCTGGCATCACCGGCGCCAGCGCCTCGAAGATCGCGCCCTGCAAGAGGTGCCCAACCAGGTGCCGCGCACCCACCGCGGCCGGCGGCTTCGCGTTCACGATCGAGCCCTCCGGCGCGTGCACCTCGAACAGGCGCGTGAAGCCCTCGTTGTTGGGGATCGCCGGGCTCAGCATGCACTTGAACGGATAGATCGTGTAGGCGTAGGTATGGTTGAACGTCTCGTTCACGCCGTAGCCGACCTGCGCCGAGCTGCCGGAATAATCGATCCGGATGCCCTCCGCGGAGACATCGACCCGCGCGCGGATCCGGATTGGCTCATCCCAGCCGTCCGCCTCCACCGAACCCGCGTAAACGCCGGGCGGGATCCGACGGATCTCGCGCAGGGCGGCCTCGGTCGACGCCCGATAGATCGATTCCGCAATGGCCCGGATGTCGGGTAGCCGGTACTCGGCGAGCATCTCCGCGAGGCGCCGCTGCGCCACGCGAATCGCCACGATCTGCGCCTCGATGTCACCACGCACCTGCTCGGGGAGCCGGACGTTTGCTTCCAGCAGGCCAAGTGCCAGTCGGTTGGGTTCACCCCCCTCCAGCAACTTGATCACCGGGAAGCGGATCCCTTCTTCGAACACTTCACTCGCATCCGCCGACCACTGCCGCCCGCCGACATCCGACAGATGCGCCACCGCAACGACAAAGGCAACGATGCGCTCCCCGTTGAACACCGGCGCCGCCATGGTCGAGTCCGGCAAGTGGCCCGTGCCGATCCAAGGGTCGTTGGTAAATAGAATATCGCCGGGACGCAGCGTATCCCTGTGAACGGCTTGCAACATCCGGCGTAGCGAAAGCGGCGCGGTGCCGATGAATCCCGGCACGCTCCAGCTGGACTGCGCGACGAGATGCCCGTCTTCGTCAAGCAGCACCACGGCGAAATCGTTCGACTCGCGCACGACCGTCGAGAACGAGGTGCGCTTCAGCGCAGCGCCTGCCTCGTCGACGATTGCGATCAGCCGGTTCCAGTAGATTTCGAGGTCGATCGGGCTCATGCCTGAAGTGCCCCCAGACTCAGGCGAATATTGCCGTCGCGATCCATCGCAAACCGATCACCAGGGCCGGCGACAATCGTGGAGCCTGCCTGCTCGATCAAGGCGGGCCCCTCGCGCCATGCGCCATCGACCAGTTCGCCCTCCGCGATGACGGTCGTTGCCACGAAGCTTCCGGTCTGCGCAAAGAACGCCGCCCGCGTGCGCGTCGCGGCGGCGCTCGGTGGCGAATCCGCGCGCCACACCATGTCCGGCCAGTCGACCTTCGCAGTTGCTTCCAATCGCCAGTTGAGGGCCTCGATCGCCTGATCGGCAAGGCGGTGTCCATACTGCCGCTCGTAGGCCTCGTGAAATCGGGTCGCGACGCCGCTCGCACCGGCTTCGGAGAACGAGGCTGGCATTGCGGCATTGACCTCGAATCCCTGTCCGACATAGCGCAGGTCGGCGCTACGTCTGTACGAGATTGCGTTCGACGCCACACCGGCGGCCGCAAGTTCCGAGCGCAGCCGCTTCGCCATGTCCGCGTACAGCGCTTCGATGACGTCCCAATCGATCACGCCGAGCCGTGCGTAGTAGGTCCGGACCATGTCCACCTTCATGGGCGCCCCGAGCAATCCTAGGGCCGAGAAAACGCCCGCATTCGCCGGCACCAGGATCTCGCGGCAGCCGCTGCGGCGCGCGACCTCGCGCGCGTGGATCGGCCCCGCGCCGCCAAATGCCAGCAGCGTGTAGCGGCGGATATCCTGACCCTTCTCCACGGCATGGATCTTTGCCGCAGCGGCCATGTGCTCGCAGACAATGCGATGGATGCCGCTGGCGGCCTCGATCACGTTCATGCCGAGCGGTCCGGCGATGCGCGCGCCGATCGCCTGCTCGGCGAGCTCGGGACGGAGTTTCACCGCTCCGCTGAGCGAGCCTGCGGGGTCGAGATACCCAAGGAGCAGCGCCGCGTCGGTCACGGTAGGCTCAACACCACCCAGCCCGTAGCACGCCGGACCCGGGTCGGAGCCCGCGCTCCGCGGCCCGACCTTCAGCAAGCCGGTCGAATCGACCGAAGCGATGCTTCCGCCGCCGGCGCCGATCTCGATCAAGTCGACGATCGGCAGACGAACCGGAAGGCCGCTGCCCTTCTTGAAACGCCGAACGCGTGCCGCCTCGAATTCGGTCGTGATCTCCGGTTCGCCACCCGAGATCAGGCAGGCCTTCGCCGTGGTACCGCCCATGTCGAAGGCGAGCAAGTCCAGTATGCCGGTGCGCCGGGCGGTGAGGGATGCGCCGAGCGCACCCGCCGCGGGCCCGGACTCCAACATGCGGATGGGCATGCGCTCGCCGAACTCGCGCGAGATGATGCCGCCATTGGACTGCATGATGCGCAGCGTCGCGTCCACGCCAAAGGTCCGTAAGCCGGACTCGATGCGAGTCAGATAGCCCCCGACCATCGGCATCACATAGGCGTTCAGCACGGTCGCTACGGTGCGCTCGTATTCACGGATCTCGGAAACGACCTCCGAGGAAAGCGAAACCGGGATCCCGGGCGCCACGCGCTGGGCCAAGGCGCGCACACGCTCCTCGTGTACGGGGTTGCGGTAGGCATGCAGCAGGCACACCGCGATGGATTGCGCTCCGCCGTCCTTCAGCCCCCGAACGACAGCCTCAATCTCGACGTCGCTCGGAGTCGTAAGCACTTCCCCGCGATGATCGATGCGCTCCGCGAGCTCGGCCCGCAGCTCGCGCGACACCACCGGGTCCGGATAGGAAGCCGCCAGGTCGTAGATGTCGTAGCGCAGCTCGCGACCGATCTCGATCACGTCCCGGAATCCACGCGTTGCGACCAAACCGGTGCGCGCGCCCTTGCGCTCGATCACCAAGTTGGTCACCACCGTGGTCGCGCCGGCAACGACTTCGTCGACTTGGTCTGGGCCTGCCTTTTCGGCGACAAGCATGCGCTCCAGGCCCTGCAGAATCGGCTCGAGGATGTCCTCGTGCCGGCTCAGGACCTTGCAGGTGCGTACCGCACCATTCGAGCCCGACAGGACAAGGTCCGTGAAGGTACCGCCGATGTCAAATGCGAATCGGTAGCGAACTTTCTGTTCGGTCCGTAGCGTCACGGTTTCGGGACCTGGTCTGTCGCGGCGGAGTGATTCGCCGCACACTCGGACTTCTAAGCCGGCGCAGTCCCGACGCGCCGCCCCGCCTCGCGCGTCGCGAACGTGTCGTGCGCCAGTCGCGGCTGCGCGCGAGAGTACTGGTGCGGCAGATCCATGTTCGCCTTCAGTGCGTCGGCCGCGTGCCACGCCCAGCGCGGATTCCAGAGCATCCTCCGCGCGAGCGACACAAGATCCGCCTGCCCCGAGGCCACAATGCTTTCGGCCTGGTGTGGCTCCGTGATCAGGCCAACCGCCGTCACGGGCATCCCCGTCTTGCCGCGGATTTCCGCCGCAAACGGGACCTGGAAGCCCGCCGCGGTCGGGATTTTCTCGTCCCAGACGATGCCGCCGCTGGAGACGACCGCGAAGTCGCATCCGAGGCCGCGCAGCCGGGTGCAGAATTCGAGCGTGTCGGCCATCGTCCAGCCGTCGTCGAGCCAGTCCACCGCGGAGAGCTTCACGCCAAGCGGCTTGTCCTGAGGCCACGCGGTCCGCATCGCCGCAAACAGCTCGAGCGGAAAGCGCATGCGGTTCTCCCGGGAACCCCCATAGTCGTCACGGCGGCGGTTGGTGATCGGGGAGAGAAACTGGTGGATCAGGTAGCCGTGCGCGCCGTGCAACTCGATGAGATCGAATCCGATCCGGTCGGCGCGCCGCACGGCGTCCACGAACTTCCGGATCAGATCCGCGATCCCGGCCCGGGTCAGCTCGCGCGGCACCAGCCCGTCGTCGAAAGCTCGAACCGGCGATGGTGCAACCGGTTGCCAGCCGCCTTCGCCGGGCGGCAGCGACCGCCGTCCCTGCCACGGCGGCAGCACCGAGCTCTTGCGGCCGGCATGCGCCAATTGCAGGCCGAGCCGAGCGCGGCCGTGGCGGCGGCAGAATTCGACCACGCGGCGCATCGCCGCCTCGGTCGCGTCCGAATACAGGCCGACGCAGTGCGGGCCAATCCGGCCTGCGGGCTCGACGTCCGTCATCTCGGTCATCACCAGGCCGGCCCCGGAGACGGCGAATTGCCCGAGGTGCATCAGGTGCCAGTCGGACATGCAGCCGTTGTGCGCGCTGTACTGGCACATCGGCGCGACCACGATACGGTTCGACAGCTCGAGTCCGCGCA
>SCUF01000250.1 GCA_004298325.1 Betaproteobacteria bacterium
GCCCCCCGTCCCCGCCGGAATGATGAATTCGACCGTCTTGGTCGGTTCCCAGGCCTGCGCCGCGATGGGCGACAGCCCGGCCAGCATGACCAGCCCCGTCTGCATCAGTTTGCGCTTCATATCTCCTCCTCCTTCGGGTTATCCGCGGCATTCTGGCAAACCCGCGGCTGGAAAAACCTTGACTGCGGTCAACCTTTCGGACGCTCCGTCTCGGCCGCCGGCTCCACCTGTCCCGGCCCCGCTTCGTGCTTCGCCGCGAGCCACTTGCCGAGCGCCACCACCAGCGCCGCGCCGGCGATCGGCGCCACCTTCCATGCGTGCAGCCACGCCGCGTTCGCCTTCACCCAGCCGGAAATCGCGGGGTCGGTGACCATGATCTCGCCGGCGATCCAGCCCAGCAGGGCAGCACCGAGCGTGATGATAATGGGAAACCGCTCCATGATCTTGAGCATCATCACGCTGCCGAAGATCACGATCGGAATCGAGAGCCCCAGGCCGATGACGAGCAGCAGGATCTTGGTCTCCGGCGGCCCCTGTTCGGCCGCGGCCGCTACGGCGATCACGTTGTCCAGGCTCATGACGAGGTCGGCGATGAGAATCGTCTTCACGGCCTGCAGCAGGTTGTCGCTCGACTCGATGTCCGCTTCGTCTTCCTCGGGCACGATCAGCTTGACGCCGATCCACAGCAACAGCAGGCCGCCGACCAGCTTCAGCCAGGGCAGTTGCAGCAGCGCCACGGCGAACACCGTCAGGATCACCCGCATGACGATGGCCGCCGCGCTGCCCCAGAACACGGCGAGCTTCTGCTGGCGCTCCGGCAGCGAGCGCGCGGCCAGAGCGATCACCACCGCGTTGTCGCCGGAGAGCAGCAGGTTGACCCAGATGATGGCGCCCAGCGCTTGCCAGAATGCGAGCGTGTAGACCGACTCGAGCATGGCCGGATTCTAGAACAGCCCGACAACCCTCCCGTCGACCAGGTCGATCTTGTTCGCCGACGGCAGCTTGGGCAGTCCAGGCATGGTCATGATGTCGCCGCAGATCATGACCACGAACTCCGCGCCCGCGGCAAGACGCACCTCGCGGATGTTGACGACGTGGTTCTCCGGCGCGCTGCGCAGCTGCGCATCGGTGGAAAACGAGTACTGCGTCTTCGCCACGCAGACCGGGTAGTGGCCGTAGCCGTCTTCCTGGAGCTTCCTGATCTGGTTGCGCACCTTGGCGTCGGCCGTCACTTCCGAGGCCCGGTAGACGCGCTTGGCGATGTAATTGATCTTTTCCCAGAGCGAGTCCTTCTCCGCGTAGACGAAGCGCACGCTGTTCTTCGTCTCGCACAGCTCGACCACCGTGCGCGCGAGCTCCGCCGCGCCCTTGCCGCCTTCGCCCCAGTGTGTCGCGATCACCGTGGGCACGCCGAGTTTCATCATGCGTTCGCGAACGAGTTCGTGCTCGCGCTGCGTGTCGTAGGTGAAGCGGTTCATCGAGACCACGCACGGCATGCCGAACACCTGGTGCACGTTCTCGACGTGCCGTTCCAGGTTGACGATGCCCTTCTCGAGCGCGGTCAGGTTCTCCCGGTTGAGCTCCTTCAGGTCGGCGCCGCCGTGGTACTTGAGCGCGCGCACGGTGCCCACGATGACCGCGGCGTTCGGCTTCAGCCCCGCCTTGCGGCACTTGATGTCGAGGAACTTCTCGGCGCCGAGATCCGCCCCGAATCCGGCTTCGGTGACCACGTAATCGGCCAGCTTGAGCGCCGTCTGCGTCGCGATCACCGAGTTGCAGCCGTGCGCGATGTTGGCGAACGGACCGCCGTGGATGAAGGCGGGATTGTTTTCCAGCGTCTGCACCAGGTTCGGCGCCAGCGCGTCCTTCAGCAGCACGGTCATGGCGCCGTGC
>SCUF01000251.1 GCA_004298325.1 Betaproteobacteria bacterium
CGGCCAGGGTCCCGCGATCGTCACCAAGAACTTCCGCCAGCTCGGCATCAGCGTGCCGCTTTACCAGTCGCACGGCGTCGCCTCCAAGGAGTACATCAAGCTCTCGGGCGGCGCGGCCGATGGCGTGCGCCTGCCCGCGGCGGCGATGGTGGTCGCCGACAAGCTGCCCGCCGGGGACAAGCAGCGGCCGGTCGCGATCGGCTACATGAAGGAATACGCGGCGCGCTACAAGCAGGACATCTCGACTTTCGGCGGCCACGCCTGGGACGGCCTGATGATCGCGGTGGACGCGATGAAGCGCGCGAAATCGACCGACAAGGCGAAGGTGCGCGATGCGATCGAGTCCACCAAGGGGTTTGTCGGGCTCGACGGCGTGTTCAACATGACGCCCACAGACCACATGGGGCTCGATCTGACGCATTTCCGCATGCTGGAAGTGCGCAAGGGCGACTGGACGCTGGTCCAGTGAGCTGACGCAGGACGCATTGGGCGGAAGGCCCATGTCCGCCCAATTTCTGCAGTTCCTGCTGGCCGGGCTGACGATCGGCGCGATCTACGCGCTGGTCGCGCTCGGCTTTTCGATCATCTACAACGCGAGCCAGGTGATCAATTTCGCGCAGGGCGAGTTCGTCATGATCGGCGGCATGGCGACCGTGTCACTCACCGCGATCGGCTGGCCGCTGCCGTTCGCGATCGCCGCCGCAGTCATCGCGGCGGCGCTGGTCGGGCTCGCGCTGGAGAAGTTCGCGGTCGAGCCGGCGCGCGGGGCGTCGGTGGTCACGCTGATCATCATCACCATCGGCGCCTCGATCCTGCTGCGGGGGCTTGCAACCGTCGTCTGGGACAAGAACATCCATGCGGTCGCGGCGTTTTCCGGGGAAGCGCCGATCCGGTTCGGCGGTGCCACGCTCGTACCGCAAAGCCTCTGGGTGATGGGCATCACGCTCGTGATCGTGCTGCTGCTCACCTGGTTCTTCGGCCGCACGCTCATCGGCAAGGCGCTGCTCGCGACCTCGCACAACCGGCTCGCGGCGCAGCTCGTCGGGATCAACGTGCGCCACGTGCTGCTGCTTTCCTTCGGCCTGTCGGCGGCGCTCGGTGCGGTGGCCGGAATCCTGGTGGCGCCGATCACCTTCACCTCCTGGGACGTCGGCGTGATGCTCGGCCTGAAGGGCTTCGCGGCGGCCATGCTGGGCGGCCTGGGCAGCGGTGCGGGCGCCGTGCTGGGCGGGCTCACGCTCGGCATCGTCGAAGCCATGGGCGCGGGTTACGTATCGTCGGCCTACAAGGACGTGATCGCGTTCGTCATCATCCTCGCGGTGCTGTTCTTCATGCCGAGCGGGCTGCTCGGCAAGCGCAGCACGGATCGCGTCTGATGCGGTGGGCCCGCCTGACCGGAGCGCGCAGCAGCGGCCTCGCGGCACTCGCGCTGGTGGTGCTCGCGCTGCCGCTCGCGCTGCACAACAATTACTACTACGAGATCGCGATTCTGGTCGGCCTCAACGCGATCGTTTGCGTCGGATTGAACCTGCTGATCGGCTACGCGGGACAGATCAGCCTGGGGCACGCGGGGTTCTTCGGTCTGGGCGCCTACGGCTCGGCGATTCTGACTGCGCGCTATGGCTGGCCGCCGCTCGGCGCGATGCTCGCGACGACGGCGGGCGTCGCAGCGCTCGCCTGGCTGATCGGCCGGCCGATCCTGAGGCTGCGCGGCCACTATCTCGCCATGGCGACGCTCGGCATGGGGATCATCATTTCGATCGTGATCGTGACCGAGGACCGCTACACCGGCGGCCCGGACGGCATGTCGGTGCCGGCGCTCTCCGCATTCGGCCTCACGCTCGCCGGCGAGCGCCTCTGGTACTGGGTGGTCGGCATCGCCCTGCTGCTCGCGGTGTGGCTCGCCCGCAACCTGGTCGATTCGCCGCACGGCCGCGCGCTGCGCGCGCTGCACGGCTCGGAGATCGGCGCCGAAGTGACCGGCATCGACAGTGCGAGCCACAAGGTGCGCGTGTTCGTCATCTCCGCAGTGTATGCGGCGGTGGCGGGCAGCCTCACGGCGCACTACGCCGGCTTCGTCACGCCGGGCAAGGTGACCTTCTTCCATTCGATCGAGCTGGTCACGATGGTGGTGTTCGGCGGCATGGCATCGACCTTCGGCGCCGTGGTCGGGGCCGCCGTGCTGACGACGCTGCCGCAGGCGCTCACCGTGTTCAAGGAATACGAGATGGTGGTGTTCGGCGCGGTGATGATGCTCACCATGATCTTCATGCCGAAGGGGCTGGTGCCGACGCTC
>SCUF01000252.1 GCA_004298325.1 Betaproteobacteria bacterium
GATCCAGGCGCTCGGCGGCATGGGCTACATCAACGAGACCCCGACCGGGCGGCTGTGGCGCGACGCCAAGCTCTACGAGATCGGCGCCGGCACCTCCGAGATCCGGCGCTGGCTGATCGGCCGCGAGCTGTTTGCCGAGACCGCGTGACGTGAGCGGGCTGCTCGAAACCTACCGCGGCACGGTCTACCCCTGGCAATGCGACCACATGGGGCACATGAACGTGATGTGGTACGTGGGCAAGTTCGACGAGGCGACCTGGAACCTGTTCGCCGTCGTCGGCATCACGCCGACGCTGCTGCGCACGCGCAATCGCGGCATGGCGGCGGTGCAACAGAACATCGGCTACCGGCGCGAGCTCAACGCGGGCGACGTGCTCGTCGTGCGCTCGGCCGTACTCGAGGTGCGCGACAAGGTGCTGCGGTTCGTGCACGAGATGCGCAACGCCGAATCGGGCGAGATCGCCGCGGTGTGCGAGCTGACCGGCGTGCACATCGATACCCTGGCGCGCAAGTCCTGCCCGTTTCCGGCCGAGGTGCTGGAGCTCGCGCGCAGCCGCATCCAATCCTACGATCTGAATTCACGCTAGACCAAGAGGCCCCGCATGTCCAACGACCCGATCGTCATCGTCGCCGCCGCCCGCACCCCGATGGGCGGCTTCCAGGGCGAGCTGAGAGGTTTTGCCGCGCCCGAACTCGGCGCCGCCGCCATCCGCGCCGCCATCGAGCGCGCCAAGCTCAAGGCCGAGGAAGTGCAGGAAGTGATCATGGGCTGCGTGTTGCCCGCGGGCCAGGGCCAGGCCCCGGCGCGCCAGGCCTCGCTCGGCGCGGGGCTGCCGCTCGCCGCCGGCTGCACCACCGTCAACAAGATGTGCGGCTCGGGCATGAAGGCGGCGATGTTCGCGCATGACCTGCTCGCCGCCGGCAGCGCCGAGGTGATCGTCGCCGGCGGCATGGAGTCGATGAGCAACGCCCCCTACCTGATGCCCAAGGCGCGCGCCGGCTATCGCATGGGACACCAGCAGGTGCTCGACCACATGTTCTACGACGGGCTCGAGGATGCCTACGACAGGGGCCGCCTGATGGGCAGCTTCGCCGAGGATTGCGCGCAGAAATACGCCTTCACGCGCGAGGCGCAGGACCAGTTCGCGATCGCCTCGCTCGAGCGCGCGCAGCGCGCCAACAAGGACGGTTCCTTCGCCTGGGAAATCACGCCGCTCGCCATCAAGGCGGGCAAGGACGAGAAGTTCGTCGAGATGGACGAGCAGCCGTTCAAGGCCAATCTCGCCAAGATCCCGACCCTGAAGCCCGCGTTCCGCAAGGACGGCACGGTGACCGCGGCCAATTCGAGCAGCATCTCGGACGGTGCCGCGGCGCTGGTGCTGATGCGGCGTTCCGCCGCCGCCCGGCGCGGCCTGGCGCCGCTCGCGACGTTCATCGCCCACAGCACGCACGCGCAGGAGCCGGGCTGGTTCACCACCGCGCCGGTCGGGGCGATCGCGAAACTGTTCGCGACGACCGGCTGGAGCGCGAAGCACGTCGACCTCTACGAGATCAACGAGGCCTTCGCGGTCGTCACCCTGGCGGCGATGAAGGAGCACGGCCTGCCGCACGACAAAGTCAACATCCATGGCGGCGCCTGCGCGCTCGGCCACCCGATCGGCGCCTCCGGTGCGCGCATCCTCGTCACCCTCATCGGCGCCCTGAGGAAAACCGGCGGCAAGCGCGGCGTGGCGTCGCTGTGCATCGGCGGCGGCGAGGCCACCGCGGTGGCGCTGGAACTGGCGTGAAGGCCACGCGTGCCGCGCTGCAACGGTTGATCGACAAGGCGCGCTTCGTGCGCTTCTACGGTTTTCGCGTGGTCAAGGTGGGCGACGGCAGCTGCACGCTGGAATTGCCGCACCGCAGGAGCCTCGAGCGCCCCGGACGCATCATCAACGGCCCTTCGCTGATGGCCGCGGCCGACTGCGCCATGTGGCTCGCGATCAAGGGCCGTTACGGCGCCGACTTCGACGCCCTCACCTCGGAACTGAACACGGCCTTCCTCGCGCCCGCGGTCGCCGAGCGCGTCTTCTGCACCGCGCGCATCCTCAAGGCGGGGCGCCGTCGCATCTACGGCACCGCCGAATGCCACAACCGCGCCGGGCGCCTGTTCACGCACCACACCGTCACCTACGTGCAGCCCGACTGACATGGCGGCCTCCGAACAGCACGCCATGATCCGCGACGCGGTGCGCCGCTTCGCGCGCGAGCACCTGCGTCCGCACGCGGCGCAATGGGACCGTGAGCGCCGCTTTCCGCGCGAAGCGCTGGCCGAGCTCGGCAGGATGGGCCTCGCCGGCGTGGCGATTCCCGAGGCCTGGAACGGCGCCGGCATGGACCACACTTCGCTTGCGATCGTGATCGAGGAGCTGGCGGCGGGCGACGGCGCAACCTCCACGATCGTGCAGGTGAACAATCTCGCAGCCGGCATCCTGCTCGGCTACGGCAGCGCGGCGCAGAAGGAGCGCTGGCTGAAGCCCGTCGCGCGCGGCGAGCTGCTCGGCGCCTTCGCGCTCACCGAGCCGCACACGGGATCGGATGCGAGCGCGATCACCACGCGCGCCGAGCGCTGCGAGGGCGGCTGGCGCCTGAACGGCGTCAAGCAGTTCATCACCTCGGGCAAGAACGCGGACCTCGCGATCGTGTTCGCGGTCACCGACCGCGCCGCCGGCAAGAAAGGCATCGGCGCCTTCATCGTCCCCACGAGCACGCCTGGTTACATCGTCGCGCGGATCGAGGACAAATCCGGCCAGCACGCCTCCGACACCGCGCAGATCGTGTTCGAGGACTGCGTCGTGCCGGCGGACGCCCTGCTCGGCGAGGCCGGCATCGGTTACCGCATTGCACTGGCCAACCTCGAGTCGGGCCGCGTCAACGTCGCGGCGCAGTCGGTCGGCATGGCGCAGTCGGCGCTCGAGGCCGCGCTCGCCTATGCGCACGAGCGCCGCAGTTTCGGCAAGGCCCTGATCGAGCATCAGGCGGTGAATTTCCGTCTCGCCGACATGGCCACCCGGATCGAGGCCGGGCGGCAGCTCTACCTGCACGCCGCCCGGTTGCGCGATGCGGGCGCGCCCTGCCTCAAGGAGGCCTCGATGGCGAAACTATTCGCCTCGGAAATGGCCGAAACGGTATGCTCGGACGCGATCCAGATTCACGGCGGCTACGGCTACGTCGCGGATTTCCCGGTCGAGCGCATCTGGCGCGACGTGCGCGTGACCCAGATCTACGAGGGCGCGAGCGACATCCAGCGGCTGGTGATCGGGCGCGCGCTCGCGGGGAGATAGACCGATGGCATTGAAAAAGGGCTTCAAGCAGCTGCTCGCCGAGGCCGGTGCGAGGACGCGCGGCATCGGCGCGGCAGCCGCGCAGGCGCGCCTCGATGAACCCGGCACGCTGTTCGTGGACATCCGCGACGTGCGCGAACTCGAGCGCGAGGGCATCATCCCGGGCGCGTTCCATGCGCCGCGCGGCATGCTCGAATTCTGGGTCGATCCCGAGAGCCCGTACTACAAGCCCGTGTTCACGCCCGACAAGCACTACATCCTGTATTGCGCCGCCGACTGGCGCGGCGTGCTCGCCGCCGCGACGCTGGACGAGATGGGCTTCGCCAACGTGCTGCATCTGGAAGGCGGCTTCAGCGAGTGGAAGAAAGCCGGCCGGCCTACGGCGCCGCGCCCGCACCACAAGGCAGCGGGCTGAAATGGGGTGCGTGAAGCTGCCGCAGCGCGTGCGCATCGTGGAAGTCGGGCCGCGCGACGGCCTGCAGAACGAAAAGCGCGAGGTCGCCACCGCGATCAAGCTCGAGCTGATCGAGCGCCTGGCCGATGCGGGCCTGCCGGCGGTCGAGGCGACCGCGTTCGTGTCGCCCAAATGGGTGCCGCAGATGGCCGATCACACCGAGGTGCTGGAGCGCATCCGCCGCAGGCCGGGCGTCGCCTATCCGGTGCTGACGCCGAACCTGAAGGGCTTCGAGGCGGCGCGGGCGGCCGGGGCGACGGAGGTCGCGATCTTCGGCGCGGCTTCGGAGGCCTTCTCGAAGCGCAACATCAACTGCTCGATCGCCGAGTCGCTCGAGCGCTTCCGGCCCGTGGCGCAGGCGGCGCGCGAGGCGAACATCACGGTACGGGGTTACATCTCCTGCGTTCTGGGCTGTCCCTATGAAGGCGAAGTGAAGCCGCAGCAGGTGGCCGAGGTAGCCGCGGCGCTCTACGCCATGGGCTGTTACGAAGTTTCGCTCGGCGACACCATCGGCGTCGGCACGCCGGCGAAAACCCGGGCGATGATCCAAGCCTGCGCCGCGCGCGTGCCGATCGAAAGGCTTGCCGGGCACTACCACGACACCTACGGCCAGGCACTGGCCAACATCTACGCCTCGCTCGAACTCGGCGTCGCCACCTTCGACACTTCGGTCGCCGGGCTCGGCGGCTGCCCCTACGCCGCGGGCGCTTCGGGCAACGTCGCGACCGAAGACGTGGTGTACCTGCTGAACGGCCTTGGCATCGAATCGGGCATCGACCTCGAGCGCGTGGTCGCAATCGGGCAATGGATCTGCGGTGTGCTCGGACGCGAGCCTGCGACCAAGGCCGGACGCGCGATTGCGGCGAAAAGCGCGAAGGCAGCCGCCTGATCGCATCGCCCTGCAACAAGGTCTGCGTGATGGATGCGCAAAGCGGCCTGTGCCGCGGCTGCTACCGCACGCTCGATGAGATCGCGCGCTGGGGCGAGATGAGCGAATCGGAACGCACGTGCGTCATCAGGGAACTTCCCGCGCGCAGCGCATTACAAACGTCGCGAACATGAGAAAACCGAGCCAGGCGATCCTCGCGCTCGCGGCGATGCTGCCGGCCTTGCCGGTCGCCGCGCAGACCGTGCAGTCCGAGGCGCATGCGTTTCGCGTCGTCGAAATCGTGCGCGGCCTCGAGCAGCCCTGGTCGCTCGCCTTTCTCCCCGACGGCCGGCTGCTGGTCACCGAAAAGGCGGGCCGGCTGCGGATCGTCAGGGACGGCCGGCTCGAAGCGCAGCCCGTGGCAGGCCTGCCCGAGATCACGGTGCACGGCCAGGGCGGATTGCTGGACGTGGCGCTCCACCCGCGCTTCGCGGAAAACGCCCTGGTGTACCTGTCCTACGCCGCGCGCGGTGCCGACGGTGTAGGCACCGAAGTGGCGCGCGGGCGCCTGGCCGGCAGCCGGCTGGAAGACGTGCAGGTGATCTTCCGGCAAAGCCCCAAGGGCAACCGCGGACAGCACTTCGGTTCGCGCCTGGTGTTCGATCGCGCGGGTCTGCTCTACATCACGCTCGGCGACCGCGGCGAGATGAATCGCGCGCAAAAGCCCGACGATCACGCCGGCTCGGTCATCCGCCTGCACGACGACGGCCGCGTGCCGAAGGACAACCCGTTCGTCGGCAAGCCGGGCTGGAAGCCCGAGAAGTACACGCTCGGCAACCGCAACCAGCAGGGCGCGGCGCTGCATCCGGCGAGCGGCTTGCTCTGGACCCACGAGCACGGCCCGCAGGGCGGCGACGAAGTGAACGTCATCCGCGCCGGCGCGAATTACGGCTGGCCGGTGATCACCTACGGCGTGAATTACGGCATCGGCACGAAGATCGGCGAAGGCACCGCCTGGCCCGGCATGGCGCAGCCGATCCACGTCTGGGTGCCGTCGATCGCGCCCTCGGGCATGGCATTCTACACCGGGGACAGGTTTCCGAAGTGGCGCGGCGACCTGTTCGTCGGCGCGCTCAAGGACCAGATGCTGGTGCGCCTCAAGCTCGACGGCGAGAAGGTGGTGCACGAGGAACGGCTGCTGAAGGGCGCATTGGGCCGCATCCGCGACGTGCGCGCCGGGCCCGACGGCTTTCTCTATCTGCTGAACGACGCATCCCGCGCAGTGCTGGTGCGTCTGGAGCCGGCCGCCGGCGGCTAGCGCCGCGCCCAAGCTAGAATTCACGCATGGACTACGAAGACATCCTGTACCAGGAAAAAGACGGCGTCGCCACGATCACCATCAACCGGCCGGCGGCCTACAACGCGTTCCGCGCCCGGAGCTGCGAGGAGCTGATCGACGCCTTCAAGCGCGCCGACGCCAGCCGCGCGGTCGGCGTCGTGGTGCTGACGGGAGCGGGCGACAAGGCGTTCTGCACCGGCGGCGACCAGTCCTCGCACGACGGCGGCTACGGCGGGCGCGGCACGATCGGCCTGCCGATCGAGGAACTGCAGAGCGTGATCCGCGACATCAACAAGCCGGTCATCGCGCGC